>JADKJT010000001.1:300000-545414 GCA_016720905.1 Gemmatimonadaceae bacterium
AATGACGTTTCCGGACAGCATCACGGGGATGTGGCGCCACCGCAGCAGGGACGCACCGATCTCGGACGCCATGAATTGCAGTGGCAGGGCGACGGTATTGAGAATCACCTCGGGAATCGGGATGGACAGCGACACCAGCGTGAACGGCAACCGCCAGTGCATCAGCTGACGGAATCCGGCGTGCCAGACGACCAGGCCGCCCAACGCCAGGATCATCGAACAGCGCATGACGAACAGCTCCGCCGCCAGGTCGGCGGCATAGCGCAACGCCACGGCAAGCACCAGCAACAGCAATCCGAGGACCAGCTGAGGACGCGCGTCTTTGCGAATTCCGGCTCGATAAGCCAGCCAGACGGACAGCGGCGCCAGGAGGAGCCCGTGACCCGAGTTCGGGTCATTCCACCACGCATCGGCGAGCAGCTGGGCAGGTTTTGCGAAGAGCAGGATAAACGCGATCGCCGTGAGCCCGTGTGCAGCTAGCGCCAGCGGCGGCAGCGCGCGTATGGCGAGAATCCCGTCCTTCGTCCGCAAGGCGGGGGATGTCGGTGCGGTCACAAGGCGTTTTGGATGAGGATTAGGGCCTTAAATGTGCGATCACGTTGGCTACCCCGGCAACGACCACGATGAGCCACCGGAACGACGACCGGCGACGCTGCGCTGTCACAGCCACGGAATCGAAGCATACAGTGCCCGGGACACCCTAGCCCTGAGTCCCGATACCGAAATATCGGCTCTCAGGGCGCCAGAAGTACCAGCCGCTCACGCTTGCTCCCGGGATCATCGCGTAGCTCTCCGTCAGGCGCATGCCCGCCCGCTCCTCGGCCTCGGTCAGTTCGAACAGCGGCCCCTTCGCCGTGTGGTCCGGACATGCCGGATACCCCGGAGCCGGCCGGATGCCCTGGTACTTCTCCTTTATGAGGTCCGTGTTCGTCAGGTCTTCATGGGGAGCGTACCCCCAGAACTCGCGCCGCACACGCTCGTGCAGCCGTTCCGCAAACGCCTCAGCCAGTCGATCCGCCAGCGACTTCGCCATGATCGACCCGTAATCGTCATGATCGGCCTCGAACTCGGCGACCAGCGATTCCAGGCCGTGGCCCGATGTCACGGCGAAGGCGCCCACGTAATCCAGAATTCCGCTGTCCCGGGGCGCCACATAGTCGGCCAAACAGTAATTGGGTCGCCCAGTGCCGCGTTTGTCCATCAATTGGCGCGGCATGGTGAGTTCCGCCAGGACGGTCGCCCGGGAGTCGTCGGCATACACTTCCACCGTTTCGTCGACGGCATTGGCCGGCCAGAACCCGAAGGCTGCCCGGGCCTCCAGGCGATCCTCACGGACGATCCGCGCCAGCAGTTCCTGCGCATCGGCGTACAACGAGCGCGCGGTCTCCCCGACCAGCGGATCGTGCAGGATGGCCGGGTAGTGACCCGACAATTCCCAGGTCTGGAAGAACGGTGTCCAATCGATCCGCTCGATCAGCTCGTCCAACGGATATCTGGCGAGTGTCATGGGACCGATGAACGCCGGCACCGGCACCGGCACCGACAGGTCGATGGGCACGCGGTTCGCCCGGGCCTGCTGGACCGTGATGAGCCGTTCGTTCGCCCCGCGCGCCGCGCGCGCCACCCGGATCCCCTCGTATTCGGCCCGCACATCGGCCGCGAATTGCGACTTCCGGTCGTCGCTGAGCAGCGAACTGGTGACTCCCACGGCACGCGAGGCATCGAGCACGTGGACCACGGGCCCGGAGTAGCTCGGCTCGATCTTGAGTGCCGTGTGCGCCTTGCTGGTGGTTGCGCCACCAATAAGCAATGGGATGGTGAATCCCTGTCGCTGCATCTCGCTGGCCACGAAGGTCATCTCTTCGAGCGACGGCGTGATCAGCCCCGAGAGTCCGATGACATCGGCGTTCACCTCGCGCGCCTTCTCCAGGATCTTCGCGCAGGACACCATGACGCCCATGTCGACGACTTCGTAGCCGTTACACTGCAGCACGACGCCCACGATGTTCTTGCCGATATCGTGCACGTCGCCCTTCACCGTGGCCATCAGCACGCGGCCGGCACTCCTGGACGTCGCGGTCTTGAGAGCCTCGATGAATGGGATCAGGTGCGCAACCGCTTTCTTCATCACGCGCGCGCTCTTCACCACTTGCGGCAGGAACATCTTGCCGGCACCGAACAGGTCGCCCACCACATTCATGCCGCGCATGAGCGGCCCTTCGATCACGTCGATGGGATGTGTCGCTTCCAGACGAGCCTCCTCGGCGTCCTCGACGACCCACGTGTCGATGCCGTGCACCAGCGCGTGCGACAGCCGGTCGCCGACGGGCAAGTCGCGCCAGGCAACGTCTTCCACAGCCTTTGCCGCGCGTCCCTTGGCGGAGTCGGCGACTTCCAGCAGGCGCTCGGTGGCCTCGGCGCGCCGATTGAGCACCACGTCTTCCACCCGTTCGCGCAGGTCGGCCGGAATGTCCTCGTACGGAATGAGCTGACCGGCGTTGACGATGCCCATATCCATGCCGGCCCTGATGGCATGGTAGAGGAACACGGCATGCATCGCTTCGCGCAGCGGATTGTTGCCGCGGAACGAAAACGACATGTTGCTCACACCGCCCGACACCTTCACATGCGGCAACGTGCGCTTGATCTCGCGCGTGGCGTCGAAGTAGGCGATCGCGTATCCGGCGTGCTCCTCAATACCGGTGCCGATCGCGAAGATGTTCGGGTCAAAGATGATGTCCTGCGGCGGAAAGCCCACCTCCTCCGTGAGCAGTCCGTACGCGCGAGTGCAGATGGACACCTTGCGCTCGGTGCTGTCGGCCTGTCCCTGCTCGTCGAACGCCATCACGATCACGGCTGCGCCGTAGCGGCGCACCAGTCGCGCCTGCCGCAGGAACTCCGCCTCGCCCTCCTTCAGGGAGATGGAATTGACGACTCCCTTCCCCTGCAGACACTTGAGCCCCGCCTCGATCACCGTCCACTTGCTGGAATCGACCATGATCGGCACACGCGAGATGTCGGGTTCCGACGCAATCAGGTTGAGGAACGTGACCATGGCCTTTTCGGCGTCCAGCAACCCTTCGTCCATGTTCACATCGATGATCTGCGCGCCGCTTTCCACCTGCTGTCGCGCCACCACCAGGGCATCGCTGTAGTTGCCCTCGAGAATCAGCTTGGCGAACCTGGCGGATCCGGTGACATTCGTGCGTTCACCAATGTTCACGAAGTTCATGTCGGGACCGATCGTCATCGGCTCGAGACCCGAGAGCCGGAGACGCAACTCGATGACCGGAATCCTGCGCGGCGCCACGCCCTTCACCGCGTCGACGATGGCGCGAATGTGCGCGGGCGTGGTGCCGCAGCAGCCGCCGACGATGTTGAGCAATCCGCTCGTCGCCCATTCATGCAGGTGGAACGCCATCGCTTCCGGCGACTCGTCGTACTCGCCGAACGCGTTGGGCAGCCCGGCATTCGGGTGCGCGCTCACATGCGTGTCGGCGATGCGCGACAGCTCCTGCACGTGGGCGCGCAGCTGCTCGGCGCCGAGGGCGCAGTTGAGGCCGATGGACAGGGGCTTCACGTGCGACATCGACGTCCAGAACGCCTCGGCGGTCTGTCCCGAGAGCGTGCGGCCGCTGGCATCGGTGATCGTGCCCGAGATCATCACTGGGACGCGCACATGGTGCGCGTCGAAGTACTGTTCGATGGCGAAGAGCGCCGCCTTCGCGTTCAGCGTGTCGAAGATCGTCTCGACCAGCAACAAGTCCGCGCCACCGTCCAGCAGCCCCTGCACCGCCGTCGTGTACGCCGAGACCAGCTGATCGAACGAGACGTTGCGGGCACCGGGGTTCTCCACCTCCGGCGAGAGCGACGCCGTCCGGTTGGTGGGGCCGAGCACGCCCGCCACGAATCGGGGACGCGAGGGATCCCTGGACTCGAACTCGTCGGCGATCCGACGCGCCAGCGCCGCCGCGGCCACGTTGATCTCGTAGGCCAGCTCCTCCATGCCGTAGTCGGCCATGGAAATGGCGTTGGCATTGAAGGTGTTCGTCTCGATGATGTCGGCGCCGGCCTCGAGATACTGGCCATGGATGGCGCCCACGATGTCCGGCCGCGTGATCGCCAGCAGGTCGTTGTTGCCCTTGAGATCCGACGGCCAGTCGGCGAAACGCGCTCCCCGATAGTCCGATTCGCCCAGTCGATGGGTCTGGAGCATGGTCCCCATGGCCCCATCGATCACCAGGATGCGATCGGCAAGGAGCGCCGGGAGCCTGGACAGTCGGGACGGGCGGTTATGGCTGGTCGTCATGCAGTCGTCTTCTGGCGATGTTCAACACGGCCGCTTGCGCATATGGATAGCGTTCAGCGGTAGCGTTTGTTGGCGAAATCTCTTAGTAAGCTATTCATGACCACCGTCGCCGAGCACCCGACACCCCAAAGCCCGTCCGCATCGCACCCGCGGGCCGCGCAGTTGCGCCGGCTGCTGGACCCCGAGCAGGTCGTACTGTTCGATGGCGCCATGGGGACCATGCTCTATGCGCGCGGCGTCTTCATCAATCAGTGCTACGACGAACTGGTCCTTCGCGCGCCCGACCTGGTGCGCGAGATCCATGCCGCGTACGTGAAGGCCGGCGCCGAGGTGCTGGAAACCAACACGTTCGGTGCGAACCGGACCAAGCTCACGCAGTACGGACTCGAAGGTCAGGTGGCCGCGATAAACACGCGCGCCGCCGAGCTGGCGCGCGAGGCAGCCGGAGAGCAGCGACTGGTCGCAGGTGCCGTGGGTCCGCTGGGAGTGCGCCTGGAGCCATATGGCGCGACGAGCCGCGACGAGGCTCGCGCGGTGTTCGCCGAGCAGATGACGGCGCTCAAGGCGGGCGGCGCGGATTGCTTTCTGCTGGAGACCTTCGCGGATCTCGAGGAACTGGAGCAGGCGATCCACGCGGCGCGTGATGTCGACTCGACGATGCCGATTATTGCTCAGGCAACGGTGGGGCCCGACCTGCGAACCGCCTACGGCGCCAGCCCCGAGGATATCGCGCGCGCGCTGGAACGGTGGGGAGCGGACGTGATCGGCCTCAATTGCTCCGTCGGTCCTCAGACGATTCTCGAGGCCATCGAGCGGATGGCGGTCGTCACCACGCGCAAACTCTCCGCGCAGCCGAACGCGGGCATGCCCCGCGATGTGGGAGGCCGGTCCATGTACATGGCCAGCCCGGAGTATATGGGCACGTACGCACGCCATCTGGTCCAGGCCGGCGCCAAGATCGTAGGTGGCTGTTGTGGCACGACACCCGATCATATTCGGGCCATGCTGGAGGGGATTCGACCGCTTTCGCCGAGGACGCGAGTGCGCGTGGAGGCGTCAGCGCCGTCGCCGGACGCCGCCGGGCCGGGATCCCCGGGTCGTCAGCCCGTGCCGTTGGATCAGCGTTCGCGCTTCGGTGCGAAGCTGGCCGCCGGGCAGTTCGTCACGTCCGTGGAGATCGTGCCACCCCGCGGCGTGGATACCGTCAAGCTCGAGCAGGACGCCGCGGCCCTGCACCGGGCCGGCGTCGATGCGATCAACGTCCCCGACGGACCGCGTGCGCAAAGTCGAATGGGGGCCATCGCCACGAGCCTCATCATCGAGCGACACGGCATCGAGGCGGTCACGCACTACTGCTGTCGCGATCGCAACCTGCTGGGCATGCTGAGCGACCTGCTGGGTGCGTCAGCGCTGGGGCTGCGCAACCTGCTGCTCATCACCGGCGATCCGCCGAAGATGGGTCCGTACCCCGACGCGACGGCGGTCTTCGATATCGACGCCATCGGGCTGACGAACCTGGTGTCCCAGCTGAACAAGGGACTCGATCCGGGAGGCAATCCCATCGGCGAGCCGACGCGGTTCGTGATCGGCGTCGGCGTGAATCCCGCCGCCATCGACCCGGTGCACGAGCTCAAGCGATTCCACTGGAAGGTGGAAGCGGGAGCGGAGTACGCCATCACGCAGCCGGTGTTCGATCCGGCGCAACTGGAAGTGTTCCTCTCGTCCATCGAGGACGTGCGGATTCCCGTCATCGCGGGGATCTGGCCGCTGGTGTCCGCTCGGAACGCCGAATTCCTGGCGAACGAGGTGCCGGGCGTGACGGTGCCAACATCGGTGCTGGATCGGATGCGCCGGGCGAACGATCGGAGCAAGGAGCACGCGTTGGCCGAGGGACAGGCGATCGCGCGGGAAATGCTGGAGCAAGTGCGCGGCAGCGTGCAGGGCGTGCAGGTGAGTGCACCCTTCGGGAAGGTGGAACTGGCGCTCGAGGTGTTCGGCGCCGCGCGTCCGACGGACGGGGCGCGCTGATCATGTGCGGCATCGTCGGCACGATCGCACTCCAGGGAATCGTCGACAGCGCGCTGCTCCAGCAACAGCGTGACACGATGCGTCACCGCGGACCGGACTCGGACGGCATGTGGGTCTCGGACGACAAGCGCGTGGGGTTCGGCCATCGCCGGCTGGCGATCATCGACCTGTCGCCGGGCGGACATCAGCCGATGATCGATCCGGCAACCAGCACCGTGATCACCTTCAACGGCGAGATTTTCAACTACATCGCGCTGCAGGACACGCTGCGGGCGTTGGGTCATTCGTTTCGGACACAGTCCGATACCGAGGTGATTCTCGCCGCCTATCGCCAATGGGGCATCGACTGCCTCGACCGGCTCGACGGCCAGTTCGCGATCGCGTTGTACGACCCGCGCGAACGCAGCGTGTGGCTCGCGCGCGACCGCGCCGGCGAGAAGCCGCTCTTCTACCATCGCGGTTCGCAGCGGTTTTCGTTCGCGAGCGAGGCCAAGGCGCTGCTGCACGACGCGTCCATTCCGCGCCGAATGAGCGTCCAGGGGCTCAACGAGTACCTGGCCTACGGCTATGTGCCCGGCGAACACACCATCTTCGCCGACATCAAGCGTGTGCTGCCGGGAACGGTTGCCCGCATCGATCTCACGCGCGCAACGGTTGATGCGCGGCGCTACTGGTCGTTGCCCGGCCGGACGATCGGGCCCGCGCACCCCGAGACCGACGCCGGATGGATCGACGAGCTTCACGATCTGCTGCGAACCGCCGTGCGCCGTCAATTGGTGGCGGACGTGCCGGTCGGCGTGTTGCTGAGCGGCGGCGTGGACTCCAGCCTGATCACGGCGATCGCCGCAGAAGTGTCGTCGAGCACGGTCAGGACGTTCACGGCGCGATTCACCGACACCCCTGATTTCGACGAGGGACCGTTTGCCCGACTGGTCGCCGCTCATGTCGGAACGCAGCACACCGAGCTCGAGATCGAGTCGGCCAACGCGGACCTGCTGACCTCGCTCGTTGCGCAGTTCGACGACCCGGTTGCCGATTCGTCGATGATTCCCACCTACATGGTGTCGCGCGAGATCCGGAAGCACGCCACCGTGGCCCTCGGAGGGGACGGCGGCGACGAGCTCTTCGGCGGGTATCCTCGCTACCCGATCCAGTTGCGACAGGAGCAGCTGCGCACACGCCTTCCGGGGTTCATCCGTCGACCGGTGGCGGCGATCGGACAGGCGCTCCTTCCGGTGGGCACGCCCGGTCGCGGGACGCTGGCGGCGATCGGCTCGACCGCAGGCATGAGCCTGTCCAACGCGGCGCGAATCTTTCGATCGGACGAACGACGCGGCCTCAGCGACGCACTGGCCCGATTGCCGGCATCCGAACTGGAGGCGCCCGAAGCCCGCCGCGCGGGATTCGGGACCGATCGCGAGACGCTGCTGCAGCGTGCCACCGCGCTCGACTTCAGCACGTACATGGTCGACGATGTCCTCGTGAAGGTCGACCGGGCGAGCATGTTGACCTCGCTCGAGGTCCGCGCGCCCTTCCTGTCGAGGTCCATCATCGAGTTCGCGTTCGGTCGACTGCCGGACCGGTTGCGCGCCACCACGCGGGGCCGGAAGCTGATCCTGCGCGGTCTCGGTGCGCAGCTGCTACCCGCCGAGCTCGATCTGCGAAGAAAGAAGGGATTCGACATTCCGGTCGACCGGTGGATGCGCGGGCCCTGGCGCCCCATGCTCGAAGCAGCCGCCGCCGAGACCGATTCGCCATTCCGGCCGGGGGTGATCCGCGGCCTGTCGGATCGACTGCAGCGTGGCAGCCCGATGGGAGAGCGGCTGTTCTCGCTGCTGTTGCTGCAACTGTGGCAACGCGCCTATCGCGTGCACGACATTGTCGAACGGTAGCGCGCGGCAGCCGTGACGCATCCGCCGATGTCGGTTCTGGTCGGAGACGACGCACGCGGGGTGCTCGGTGACGCGCGCGAGCTCGACGCCATGGAATCGGCGTGGCAAGCGTCCACGTTGCGATGCGGGTTCTCGCACCCCCGCTTCATCTGCTCCTGGTATGCGCACTATCGCGATGCCTACGAGCCGGTGCTCTGCCTGCAGCGCGAGGCGACGGCCGGGACGCCCTACGTTGCCCTGGCACTTGAACGCCGGACGGGTACGCTTACCGGCGCCGGCGCGTGGCAGGCGGAGTATCACGCCGCCTATTGCGGACCGGAACGCGACGCGTGCGTGGCGAGCAGTATTCGCCACGCCATCAGCGAGACCCCGCGCGGTGCGACTGGCGCTTCGTTTCGTGGAGTCCGAGTCGACCGCCCGCGAACTGCAGCGGGAGCTGCAGCGCGACATGCTGGTGGACTGCCAGGCGGTGCTCCGTCCGCTCCGACAGCTCGGCACGGTCGTGGCGGAATCCGCAGCGCTGAAGAAGCCGGGGACGCGCCGCAAGGTGCGAAAGCTCGAGCGTCAGGGCGTTGTCGCCTTCGAGACGGTGCGGGACGCGACCGTGCTGACCGAAACGCTCGCACTGTTGGTGGACTGGTACGATCTCAGGATCGCGGCGCTGGGCGGCGGCAAGCCGTTCCGTGAGGATCCGCGCAAGGCCGCATGGTTCGCCGATGCGATCAACGCGTCGCCATCGATGCACGTGACCCGGCTTATGGTGGGTGCCGATCCTGTCGCCATGCACATCGGGGTCCGCAGCGCGGATCGCGTGGCCCTGGGCGTCCTGGCCTATGACGCTCGACAGGCCGAGAGCTCGCCGGCGGCGTTGCTGCTTCACCACCTGTTCGCCGCGCTCAGCGACAGCGGCGTCACGTCGTTCGATCTCACGCCGCACGGCGCGTACAAGGACCGATTCGCGAACGCGCAGGATTCCGTCCTCGTCCTCGACGCGATCGTCAAGCCGCGCGTCCTCACGCGCCTCGCGAAGCTGGCGCGTCGACAGCTGTCGGCGACGGCACGCGCACATCCGCAGGTCAGCGCCCGCGTGCGAAGCGGCGTCGAACGCATCCGCACCCATGGAGTGCTGGAATCCCTTCGGCATCTCGCCCGTCAGGTGCGCACCGAAGACCAGTGCCTGGTGTTCGAGCACCCGTTGGTCGCGCCGACGCCTGCAACAGGGATCCTGACCGATCCACGTGAGTTGTTGCGGCGCTGGCTGACCCTCGATCTGCCTGCCGGGATCCAGCCGCGCGGTGCCCCTTCGATGCGTTCCATCCTGCTCGCATTCGAACGGGGCAACCTCCCGCTGGGAGTCGTCGAGCAGGGCCTGCTGGTGGCGTGGGGATGGATAGGTCGCCGGGAATCGCAGGCCGAGTGGTATTGGCCGGTCGTTCCTGTCACCCATCCGCGGCGCGTTGTGCTGTGCGACGAGTTCATCACGTCCGGCGTCGACTACCGGACGGCGTCACTGCAGTTGCACGCGGCCCGGCTGCGTCTTCCGACGACCGATGCCCCGCCGACACATGCCTTCCTCGTCGTCGCTGCTGGCGATGGCCCGGCGGTCGACGCGGCGATCGCCGCAGACTTCACGATGCTCGGCATGGCAGAACGCCGAGTGCGCTGGGGGCGAACCACGACGGCTTGGCGATGGACCCGATAGCGCGATTCCTCGCGTCGTCGCTGACGCTCGACCCGGAGTTCGGTCGCCTGCGCCGCGAGCTGTTCGATGCGCCGCGCCAATGGCTCGAGGTGCCGTCGCAAGCCAACGCGGTCGCGTGGATCGCGCGGCGCCGCCTTCGACTGCGCGGGGTGGGCGTGCGGTCGCTCGAATCGGCCTTCGGCCGGGACAATCGGCTCTGGACGGGCGCCAATGGCGAGATCGCGGAGGTGGTGCGCGCCATTTCGGACCTGAAACAGTGGGACATGGCGTTCATCGACCTGTTGTCGCCCGCGGAAACGGCAGCGGCCGTGGCAGCCGCCACGACCGCCGGCCTCGGCCATCAGGTGATGCCGAACCCGATCACGGCGCTGATCGGGATTCGCGACCACGATGCGCTGCTCGCCTCCCGATCGAGCGCCACGAATCGAGAGCAGCGTCGAAGCGTCCGGCGAATCGCCGAGCGCGGCCTCGAGTTCCGCGCGTCGATGGGGTGGCCGCACGTCGAGCAGTTGCTCGACGCGCGACGCCTGCCTGCGCATGAGGCGGACGACTACACGCGCGACGCGGAATTCCGTCGATTCTTCCGCGAATATCGTGACGCGATGAGCGCGGCGGGGAGGTTGCGCGAGGTCGCGCTCTTCGACCACGATCGTCCGGTGGCCTACGTTTCCGGGGTCTGGAGCGGCCGGGTCTTTCACGCATTCCAGACGGCGCACGATCCCGAGTATCGCTCGCTCCGGCCCGGCATCATGGTGTTCGAGAAACTCCTCGAGGGCGTGCTCGCCGAGGAATGCGAGATTCTCGAGTTCATGGGGAGCGGTCGGTTCTATCTCTCGGAGTTCACGCGCCAGTCGCTTCCCCTGCAGCGCGTCGTGCTGTTCTCGCGCACGCTCAAGGCCCGACTGCTCGGTCGGTTCTTCGCGCGGCGCGCACGGCGCGCCGCAGACAGCGAGGCCGGACCTCCCACCTGAGCGTCAGTCCGCCTGCAGTCGCAAGTCGATCACGCGTCGATCCAGCGCGGCAGCGCGGCGATCAGGTCGCGACCGATTCGCTGCCAGGAGAACTCCGCCTCGACAAGTTGCCGGCCGGCGTCCGCCAGCCGCGCACCGACGGCCTCGTCGGCGTCGAGCCTCGCCAACGCACGAACGAACTGGTCGGGCTCGTTGGCCAGCAGGTAATGCGTGTCTGGCGTCATGCCGAGGCCGTCGACCGACAGCCCCGTAGCCACCAATGGACGACGCATGGCCAGTGCATCGAGCACCTTCAGTCGCGTCCCGCCGCCGATGCGAATCGGGCAGATGTATGCTGATGCACGCTCGATGTAGGGGCGGACGTCCGGAACGAATCCCGTCACGGTGACACGTCGATCTCGCTCCGCGAGCGCCACCGCCTCTGGTGGCGGCGACTTGCCGATGATGGTCAGTGTCCGTCGCGGTTCCGCAGCGACGAGCCGCGGCCAGATCTCGGTCGCCAGCCATTGAATGGCCTCGCGATTGGGGAACCAGTTCATGCCGCCCGCGTAGACGAGCGAGTGCGGCGTGATGGACGCGGCGGGTCGGCTCTGGAAAAAGTCGACATCGACCCCATTCGGCACGACGCACGTGGTGGCCCTGGGCGCCACCTCGGCCAGTCGCGCGGCATCCTCGGACGAGACGACCAGGTTGACGCGTGCGCGCTGTGCGAACTGCTGTTCCATCGCCCTGGTGATCGCTGCCTGCCGCGCGAAGAATGCGCGCCGCACGCCGGATTCGCCCTCGGCGCGCTGCGCCAGCAATGCCGACTCGACATTGTGGTGATTCAGGACCAGCGTCGCGCCCTTCGCATGACGCAGGTACGGGGCAAGAAAGACCGTGTCAAGCAGCACGACCGACTCCGGCGTCACCGCGCGCGCCAACGCCGCGTGGAGCGCGCGGTTGGCGAAGAGGTGGTTCCAGTAACCGGCGCCGGTGGCGGTGCTCGCCGCCAAAGCGGCGACCTTCCGGAGAGTGCCGGGGAACGGCACCACGGTGGCCCGACGCACACCCATGTCGAGAAGGTCACGTTCGCCGCCATCGCCATTCGAGAGCGCAAACAGCTCGACCTCGAATGCACTCGACAGTTGGCGCACCAGATGATGCGTACGTTGGAGGGCGCCGTGTCCAGTGGACGGATACGGCAGGAAGTGAGAGACCCAGAGCAGCTTCATCGGTCCGTCGCTGTTCCCGGTGTGTTCGTGCCGCTCGGACGCATCGGCTAGTCGCGGTGTTCGCGCACGGACACCACAACGGCCGGATTGCCGGCCACGATCGCGCGCTCCGGCACCGGGCTGACCACGACCGCGCCGGCGCCGACCACCGCATGCGGCGCGACATCGGCCATGACGATCGAGCCGTTGCCGAGCCAGCTGTCGTACCCGATGGTCACGCGGGTCAATTCGCCGCCCTGCAGGCGAATCGGGATGTCGAGACGCTTGAAGAAATGCTGACGCTTTCCGCTCGTGATCATGACACCCGATCCCAGCAGCACGTCATCCTGCAATTCGACATGGCCAAGATTGCAGTGCGATCCGACGTACACGCCGCGACCGATGATGGCGTCGGCCGTCGCGAACGTTGTCCCGAACGATATGCAGCAATCGGACGAATAGCGTGTCAGCGTGCGCTGGTAGAATGCGCGCCGCAGGAAGTTCCCGACCAGGCCCGGCACCAGCGACATCAGCTGGCTGTGTCCCTGGAACGACTGCTCCCGCGCCGCGGGGCGCAACGCGTACCACAGCCGAAGGTGCAGGTAGACCGGCATCACGATCGCGAGGGCCATCAACTGCCCGAGCTGCTTCACGAGGCCTTGCACTACGCCCTCGCCGACTGCCGCAGCAGCTGCTCGTACAACGATTCATACGCGGTCACCATCGCCTCCAGGCTGTAGTCCCGTTCAACCCGCTCGAGTGCCCGTTGCGCGAACCGCTGCATGGTCGCGGGGTCCGCAAGCGCCCGCGAGAGCGCCAGTTCCACCGCCACGGGATCCGGTGAGGTCGCCAGCAATCCGCAGGCACCGTTGTCGAGCAACGCTGGTGTTCCCCCCACAGCCGTCGCAACCACGGGAACACCGGAAGCCATCGCCTCCAGCACACTCAGGGAAGTGCCTTCGGCGAACGACGGCAGCACAAACAGGTCGAGTGCGCGATAGATCCGCTCGGTGTCCGGAATCGAACCCAGGAAACGCACCCGGTCCCCGAGACCAAGTGCCGCCGCCTGGGCGTTCAGCGCGTGCTCGAGCGGACCGTCACCCGCGACCACCAGTACGGCGTCGGGGCGCTGCCACGCGATCCGGGAGAACGCGGTCAACAGCGCGGCGTGGTTCTTGATGTGCACGAGGCGCGCGACGGTTCCGATGACGAACCGATCGTCGAGACCGAGCGTGCGTCGCGCGCACGCGCGCTCGGCGGGGGATGGACGAAACCGACTGGTATCGACGCCATTGATCAGCGTGGAGATCGTACGACTCTCCAGTCCGACCCGCTTGATGAGATCCAGCGCCAGCGCGCTGGAGACCGCCACCACCGCGTCGGAGTGTCGCGCTTCCCACCGTTTCAACGGAACATCGTACCACGGGTCTCGATCGAGCTTGCCATGCACGGTGTGGACGATCACTGGCACGCCGGCCTTGCGGGCCGCACGGCACGCGCGACCCCACGCGCCGCTATGGGTGTGGACGACATCGGGCCGCAATGCGCGGAAGTGCTGCTCGAGCGCCGGCGCCGAGAAGCTCGCGCGGAACCCCGGTGCACGCACGAGACTCAGGCGCACAGAGGTCCCGTGAAGCCGATCAGCCAGCTCGCCCAGCTCGTTCAGGCAGGTGACGCCAACGTCGTGACCATGCCGCGCAAGCGCCAGCGACAGCGTGATCACCATCTGCTCCATCCCGCCGACTTCCAGGGTCGGCAGCGCAATCTCGATCTTCATGGTCTGCCGTCAGTTCGCGGACGACACGACGGGACCGAACTCGCCGCGGTGTTCGCGGCCCATCACCGAGCGATACAGCGACCGCAAATGGGTCGCCCGTGACTCGACGGAGAACCGCTCGGCGAGGGCGCGTCGATCGGCCGCGCCCCCTGCCGCAAAGCCCGGCGCCAGCGCGCGCACGATCGAGCTTGCCAGCTGCCGCGGATCGTCCGGTGCGCACAGCACGCCGGCTGCCGATCCCGTCAGTACCTCAGGAATCGCCCCGACCGCCGTCGCCACCACGGGCACATCGCGACGAATCGATTCAAGCAGGACATTCGGCAGCCCCTCGCTGCGAGACGGAATCACGATCAGGTCGCTCCGGGCATAAACGGACTCAACATCCGACAGGTGGCCGCAGAACGTCACGACGTCGGCCAGCCCGAGCTGCACGCTCATCGCCTCGAGCATTCCCCGCTCGGGACCATCACCGACAACGTCCAGCACGAACGGTTGACGCTCCTGCCGAAGCACATGGCACGCCTGGAGCAGCACATCGACGCCCTTCTCGGAACTCAGGCGTCCGATCACAGAAAATCGCGGCACGGAACCGGCCGTGGCGTGGCGATCCCGTCGTGGCGCCGAGTCCGCCGCGTCGATCGCCGCGTTGTAGATGACCCCGACCCGGCCGCGCCCGATCCCGAAGGCGTCCTGGTGAGCCTTCGACATGACGACGACGCGATCAGCGAAGCGCAGAACGACCTGATCGATGGCATGGTAGGCCCGCACCTTCCAGTTCTCGGTGGTGGATCCGTGGAAGAAGGCGATCCACGGGCTGCGGCCACCAAGCGCCTTCAGTCCGAGCGCCACGACGCCGGGCTTGTAGCCGTGTGTCTGGATGACGGTGGGACGCCAGGCGCTCAACAACGCCTTCGCCCTAGTGATCACGCCGACGTCGAACCGGCCGCGTTCCTCGATCACCGTGAAGTCGACGCCGTTGTCGCGAAGGAACGCCTCATACGGCGACTCACCGCGACCGTGACGTCGGAACACGACGACGAGCACCACGACGCCAGACACCGCCAATTGCGCGGCGACAGCCACGAGTTGGCGTCCCGGACCGGACACCTGCACCGTGTCGATGAGCGCCACGACCCGGATAGGTCCAAGGGACGCCGCGAGGTCGCTTTGCGATTCCACGAGCGTCAGCTAGTGCGCCCCTGCGGAAAATCATGACCGGCACCGTCGAGAGCATGATGCGCACGTCGAACCAGAAGCTCTGATGGCGCAGGTAGTCAATGTCGAATGCCACCTTGGAGCGCACGTCATCCAGGCACGAGTCGTACTCCTGACGAATTTGCGCGAGTCCGGTGATCCCCGGCTTGACACGCTGACGGACCTGGTACTCGTCGATCTGTTCCCGTAACCGTACGAAGATGCTTGGTCGCTCTGGACGCGGACCAACCATGTTCATGTCGCCACGGATAACATTGAGTAGCTGCGGCAGTTCATCGATTCGTGTCTTCCGGATGAAATTGCCAAATGGCGTCACCCGATCGTCGTTCGGCTTTGCCCAAACAGCGATGCCATTGGCCTCGGCATCGGCACGCATCGAACGGAACTTGTAGATCGTGAACGGAGTGCCGCCAAGGTTTTCCCGTCGGCGCTCCTGCAAGGCATGCGTCCGATTCCAGCGTCGATCGAGTCCGATCCTCGTCTGTGTGTATAGTACGGGCCCCCTCGATGTCAGGCGAATGATACAGGCGGCAACCAGCATCACCGGTGCCACCAACACGAGTATTGTGAGCGCAACGGCGCAGTTGAAGGCTCGCGTCAGTCGTTCACTTCGTTCGCGCGGCTCAAATTGGTCGAAAAGGGCCCGGCCTGACCCGACCGGCATGGGGTCAACGCCGATCGGATGCTGACCATCGAGGGCGCGTGTAAACGAGCGCATTTGTCGCGGTGTCACCCGTCTTGAGGACATGGTCGGCCTGAGTGCTTCCTGGGAATGCGGATCCATGTGTCGATGATGCCCCGCTATCCTTGGCGACTGTAATACCACTGCAGGAACTGGAATACCGAGAAGAACAGCACCGAAGCAATGGAGAAAAGCTGCATGATGATGGTCCAGTTGAATTTCTTCTTCACCGGAACGTACACCTCGTCACCTGATCGCACATCGACTTGCTCAAGCGTTCGTCCTTCCTTGACGGCGCGCTTGGAATCCTTGACGGAGACGACGACGGCCGTGCCGCGCTTCACCTCGAACTCACCGAGCTTTGCGAGCACGCCCGGCCCTCCCGCCATCATCACCAGCTCGCTGATCGGTCGGTCGGGCGCCGCGTAGTAGTAGCCCGGCGTTTGCACGGCGCCGAGGATTGCCACGCGGGTCAGCACACTGGTACGCACCGTGACGTTCCGGACATAGCGTGCGACGTGCGCCTGCAGTCGATCCGTCAGTTCCGACCGCAGCACGCCGCGCACGGAGAAATCGGGCAGGTTCAGGATACTCACCACCAGGCCATTTCGCACCGACGCCGTGTCCGATCGCACAGAATCCTGAGCGATCGTGAAGACGAAGCGGTCACCGACTTGGAAGTCACCGTCAGTGAGCCGCCCCTGCAGGGTGATCATCTCCCCTTCAAGCGGGCCGCGCGCATCCTTTCGCATCGAGGGACTGGCCAGCAACGTCTGCACGGTTTGCACGCGGGTAGCCACCTCTGCACGCGTGGCCCGTTGCCCGGGTACGACATCGGCAGACTGCGCGGCGATCCCTCCGGGCAGCCCGAGCGACGCCGACAGGGCGATGCCACACGTGGTTACGCCCCTCACGATCCGTCTCCATGGCACCCAACCCATGCGCCGGATCAAGATGCCTGCACCGGCGATCAAGCAATTGTGGTTCATCGGTTTCTCAGTCCCCACCGGTACGGACGGTCACTTGCTTGCCGCTACTGGTCGGCAGTCGCTCGGTCGACACTTCGTCGTGCGCCGCATAATCCTGATAGTACGAGTAGTACTGGTAGACTCCGGTCAGCTTGATGCCATTGAGCACCGCGCCCATGACGCGCACGGGCAGCGTATCGACGACCGCCATCTTCGCGGCCGCCATCTTACGATCGGTCACGCCGGCCCGCAGCACCAACGCCATGTTACCCGTTGCGGTGGCCAGGGCGTACGCATCGAAGCCCGCACCGAGGGGCGGCGAGTCCACGATGACAACGTCGTATTCGGCCGCCATCTGGCCGAAGAGTTGATTCAAGCGCGGCGTCGCCAGCAGTTCCGGCGCCCGACGACGACGCGCTCCACCGGGCATGATCGTCAGGTTGGGGTGCGACGCGGCAGGGTGGAGCACTTCGGCGATGAGCGCCGTTCCATCGAGATACTCGACGAGTCCCGGGCGGTGCGGTGTGGCAAAGGTCTTCGAGAGCTCGCCGCGGCGGATGTCGCCATCGATCAGCAAGGTGCGGGCACCCGATTCGGCGAAGGACAGCGCGAGATTCGCCGAGATCAGCGATTTGCCGTCATTCGGTCCCGGACTCGTGATCGTCATGGTCAGCGGACGGCCGGGATCGGCCGCGTAGCGCACATTCATGCGAATCGTCCGAAACGCCTCGACGACGTGTGCTGCCGAATCCGCCGCTCCGCGCTTCGACTTGAGATTCGCCACCGGCACCACACCGAGAATGAACAGTCCCAGGTCTTCGGTCGCCTGTTCCGGATAGCGAAAGCGCTTGTCCAACTGATCGAGCAGGATGGCGAGCACGATCGCGAGGGCGAGCGCGGCGCCCACCGCACCCAGGATGATGACGGGCGCAGTATTGCGCGTGGGCGCGAGCGGAGCCACGGCAGAGTCGAGCACGCTGACGTCGGGAATCGTCGCCGCCTCGGCCAGCTTCGCCTTTGCCGCCTCGAGATCGAGGTTCTTGTACATGTCGGCCGCGACCTCGACCTGGCGCTTGAGGCGCTGTTCCTCGATGGTGCGAGCCGGGATGGCCCTGAGGTCGCGTCCACTCACGTCGATGTTGTCTCGAAGCAGCTGCTCGCGAATGCGCAGCTGCGCGAGGAACTCCTGGCCGCGCCGGGGACGGTCACCGTACGCAGATTGTCGAGCGCTTCCTGCTCCTTCACGATCCGCGGATTCTCGTCCGTCAGGCTTTCGCGCAAACGACGCAGGTTCGCATCCCGGTCCGCCTGCTCCTTGAGCGCGGTGCGGAGGTTGTCGGCCGCCGGGTCGTTGGCAACCAGGGGAATCGAGAGCAGGGCCTCCCGGGTGATGCCGCCGGTCGTCTTGCCCAGCGCCAGCACCCGCTCGATGGATTCCCGGTCGTGCTTGTAGTTCTCCGAAAGGATCTTGTCGCGGAAATACGCATCGAAGACCGGATTGGTAGTCAGTTCGATGCCGGCCGACGCCGACTGGCGCTCACTCGGCTCGGTCGCCGTCTGGACGCGGAAGCGCTCCAACGCCCCTTCGGCCGACGACAGGTTGTCGGCGGCGTACTGCCGCTGTCCCTCGAGAATCGTGGCGTACGAGGTGACGTTCTTTTTCTTGAGCGCCGTCGCGACCATGACGAACCGCTCGACCCACGCGTTGAGTGTGGTGGCAGTACGGTTGGAGTTGTTGCCGGTCAACTTGAGCAGCATGAATGAGCTGCCTTCATTCAGCGTCATCCCGAGCTTCCGGATCAGCGCTTGCGACGCCTCACGCGGAGTCTGGATGCGGAACTCGACCTGCTTGCGTCCGGCAAGTTCCTGCGCTCCTGGCTGCCAGAGAAAGCCCACCCGTCGTCCGATCGAATCGGCAATGCTGCCGGTCTCGACTTCGACACCCGGCTTGAACGAGAGCGAGTAGCGGTCACCAGTAATGGAAAGCACGTAGTCGCCCGGCTTGAGCTGCTGCGCCACGCGGAAGGTGCTGAACAGCGTGCTGTCAGCATCACGCGCGGGCGCAACGAACAGCGCCAGCTGATTCACCACCGGATCGGCAATGGCGAACGATCGGAGCAAGTCCTGCCAGCCAGACGACTGAAGTAGCTCACTCGCCCGGATCGGCCCGCCGCGACCGCCCTGATTGGTCCCGGTTCCCATCTCCAGCATGATGGTGGCCCGGACTTCATACTCAGGTTCGACGAATTTCGTCGCGGCGTATCCCGCGCCGCCACCCAGAATGGCGAAGAGTACGATCAGCCACTTGAACCGATAAAGTGCCGACAGATACCTCCCGATTTTCGGTCCGCTGGGCGCTGGCGCTGTCTCCTGGCCACCGCCCCAGTCCTGGGTCGGCAGAGCGTCCTGGTAGACATCGACCGCGGCATCACGAGGGGACGGTTGGATTTGGTTTCCTGACATTGGTCGATCGGGCTGGAGACTGAGAACGTGATGCGTCCATCACGCGTACCGTCGAATCTGAACCGCTCTGCGTCGCCACGTAAGCGCAGATGCCACGCGGCGTAGGTGCTACAGAAAGTGTGACGATCTTCTAGCTGTTGCGGTCATAACACGGTGACTGTCGCAAAAAGTCTACGAAAAACTTTGACGCGGGCTATCCGACACCGGATTTCGCGCTACCTTAGCTCATCCATAACACTGTTCGGCCTCGGCATCGCTGTTCTGAAGCCTCGCCACTGTCGGAACCACGCAGCAGGCAAGGGCAACTGACACCATGTGGCCGTCGGCGAGTACCCGGGTCAGCAGTAGACGATTCAATGCCCGTGGCGAAACGCCGCGGTTTGCCAGACGCTTTCCCAGCCCGACTTCCATGCCCCACGCAATGACCGACGCCTTCCTTTCTGAACCCACGCCTAACAAGATCCCTGACCGGGGGACGGGGCTGCGGATCCTGGTGGTGGATGACGACCGCACCCTTCGTGAAGGGTGTGCCTCGGTGCTTCAGATGGACGGGCATGCCGTGACGTCGTCGGGGCGGGGCGAGGAGGCGCTGGAACTGGTGCGTCGCCGCCGTTTCGACATCGTGCTGGTGGACCTCTATATGAGCCCCGTCACGGGCATGGAGATCCTCAAGGCGGCCGTCGAGGCGCACAAGGGCATCATTGTCGTGGTCATGACCGGCAATCCCAGCGTGGCCTCCAGCATCGAAGCCCTGCGAGCCGGCGCCTGGGACTACCTCCCCAAGCCGTTCTCGGCCTCCCATCTTCAGGTTCTGGTGGGACGGGCCGCGCACGCAGTCAACTCCGCGAAGGACACCCGTGAAATCAAGCCCTCGCTGGTGACGCAGAGCGGCTCCGGGGAAGCCATGTCCCTGCTTGGCGTGTCGCCGTCATTTCGGAAGGCCGTCGACCTGGCACAGAAAGTCGCCGGCACCGATGCGTCCGTGATGATTTCCGGCGAAAGCGGCACCGGCAAGGAGATGATCGCGCAGTTCATTCATAAGCACAGCCGCCGGACCAATCGGAAGCTGGTGCCGATCAACTGCGCCGCGCTCCCAGAAAACCTGCTCGAATCGGAAATGTTCGGCTATCGCAAGGGCGCCTTCACCGGGGCCGACCGCGACAAGCCCGGCCTGCTGGAAGTGGCCAACGGCGGCACGCTGTTCCTGGACGAACTCACCGAAATGACCATGCCGCTCCAGGCCAAGCTCCTGCGTGTCCTGCAGGATGGCGTGGTGCGGCGCCTGGGCAGCGAAACGCAGGACGCTGTCGTCGACGTGCGGTTCATCTCGGCGACCAATCGGGATCCGCAGGAAGCCGTGCAACAAGGGATCCTGCGCGAGGATCTCTTCTATCGACTGCGCGTGGTCCCCATCAAGCTGCCGCCGTTGCGCAAGCGACTCGAGGACATCCCGCTGCTGGCCGAGTTCTTCCTGACCCGGTCGTGGGAGCGGCATCGCCCGGGTGGGTCGCCGAGATGCCGATACTCACGGCGGAAACGGTGACGTTCCTGCAGTCGCGTCCGTGGCGCGGCAATGTGCGCGAACTGCAGAACGTGATCGAACATCTGGCCGTCATCACGGACCCGGGGCCGCGATCTGCGCCCGAGGACATTCCGGTGTATGACGATGGCCCGGCCGCCACCGGCGGAATCCGGGCTGCCGGCCACCATCATGAGCGAGCCGTTTCACCTGGCAAAGGACAACCTTATCGCCCATTTCGAGAAAGAGTATTTGAACGGACTGACCACGAGAGCCGGCGGCAACATGTCCAGAGCGGCCCGGCTGGCGGGGATCGACCGGACTACGCTTTACCGGCTCATGGAAAAGCACGGCTTTCGGCGTGAGGGTCTCGGCGGTCAGACCGACTGACGGACGGTTCTCCCGATAGATTTCGTTATCCATTTCTTGCCATCCTCGGACCCGTAGCTCCCGATGACTCAGCCCACGACACCCACTGTCCCGTCGATTCCAGACGCACTCGACCTTCGCGACAACCGCACCGACGCCAGCTACAGCGCCGCCATTCGCACTGAAGGACCCGAGGGCGACACGTACATCCGCGCGATGGACTTGCGCGCTATCAAGCGCGAGCCCGGCGAATTCGGACTCCTCAGCTACGATCCGGCGTTCATGAACACCGCGTCGTGTCGCAGTGCCATCACGTTCATTGACGGCGACAAGGGAATCCTCCGCTACCGGGGCTATCCCATCGAACAGCTGGCCGACAAGGCGACGTTTCTCGAGGTGGCATACCTGCTCCGCCATGGCGAGCTGCCCGACCAGGGGCAGTACGACACGTGGGTGGGCGACATCACGTACCACACCTACGTCCACGAGAACATCCGCAAGTTCCTCGAGGGATTCCGGTACGACGCGCATCCGATGTCGATGCTGTGCAGCGCGACGGCGGCCTTGTCCAGCTTCTATCCGCAGGCGCGGGACATTCACGATCCGCACCAGCGGTACATCTCGATCATTCGCCTGATGGCGAAGCTGCCGACCATTGCCGCGTTCGCGTATCGTCACGTGAAGGGATTGCCGTTTATCTACCCCGACAATGACCTGTCGTACGTCGAGAATTTCCTGTCGATGGTGGCGCGCATGTCGGAGCCCAAGTACGAGGGCAATCCGGTGTTCGTGAAGGCGCTGGAGGTGCTGTTCATCCTGCACGCCGACCACGAGCAGAATTGTTCGACCAGCGCGGTGCGCGCGGTGGGCTCGTCGGGTGTCGATCCCTTCTCGGCGGTGGCCGCAGGGATTGCCGCGCTGTTCGGTCCTCTCCATGGCGGAGCGAACGAGGCCGTGCTGCGCATGATCACCGAGATCGGTGACAAGAAGAACATCCCCGCCTTCATCGAGCAGGTGAAGAGCGGTAAGGGCGAGCAGCGCCTGATGGGATTCGGCCATCGCGTCTACAAGAGCTACGACCCGCGCGCGCGCATCGTGAAGAAGCTGGCCGACGAAGTCTTCGCGCAGGTGGGCATGGACAAGGATCTGGAGATCGCGCTGGAACTCGAGCGCATCGCGCTGTCGGACGACTACTTCGTGCAGCGAAAGCTCTATCCGAACGTCGACTTCTACACGGGCCTCATCTACCGGTCGATGGCGTTCCCGACGGACTTCTTCACCGTCCTTTTCGGAGTGGCGCGCGTCTCGGGATGGCTCGCGCAGTGGGAAGAGATGATCCTGGACAAGGAGCAGAAGATCGCGCGTCCCCGGCAGATCTACGTGGGCGCAGGGGAGCGCCCGTACGTCGACGCACTGAACGAGAAGTTTCCGCGAGCGCGCAAGGACAGCATCCGGAAGTAGGACGCATTTGTGGATCTTCAGAAGCCACCGGCGGAAGTCTCGGTCATCATCCCGTGCTTCAACGGTGAACCGTTTCTCGCATCCTGCATCGAGTCCGTGCGCCGTCAGTGTCTTGCGCCGCGCGAAATTCTCGTGGTGGACGACCGCTCGACCGATGCCAGCGCGCACATCGCCGCGTCCATGGGCACTCGCGTCATCACCAACGACGGGGCTCGCGGGCCGGGCGCGGCCAGGAACGTCGGACTGCGCGCGGCGGACGGCGAGTTCGTGGCGTTTCTCGACGCGGATGACCAGTGGACCACACAGCACCTTGCCCGGCTGACCGCTGTGCTGGCAGCATCCGGCGCGTCACTCGCCTGCTCCGGCACCGCGCCCCTGGAGACATTTCGCGAAGGGGATCGCGCGGAGCCACCGCAGCCATGGGAGACGATCTCCATTCCCGGGATTCTGCGCGAGAACCTGATTCCGCAATCCGCCATGATGGCATCGCGCCAGACGCTGATCGCCGTCGGTGGCTACGACGAATCGTGGCGATACTCGGAGGACTACGAGCTCTGGTTACGCCTGGCGACCCAAGGGCATGTGATGGTGCGAACGACGGCCGTGACGTGCCTCCGGCGCACGCACGCGACGCAGGCCAGCCGGGCGGTCGGCCGGATGAAACAAGGGGCATGGGACGCGCGGCTCAGGCACGGACTGGCGGCACCTTCCGGCCCGCTTGCCGACGCGGAGCGAACGGCTCGGATCGCGGCCATGCGCGACGCGTTCACGTACGACCTCGGAGACGCGTGGTATCTCGGCCACAGCGTGGTCAAGGCGCTCCTCGAGCAGATCGCCGAGACGCAGCCAGAGTATCGGCAAGCGTACGTCGAATTCCGGAAGTCCCGTAGCCCGTGGGTAGTTGCACGCGTCGCCGCGTGGGCGCGCGTGCTGATTGGGCGGTCTCGGCCCGCGACCGATCTCTAGCCGCATCGCGTGCCGAATCGAGCCACTCTTCCGATCTCGGTGGTCATCCCCACCTACAACGGCGCGGCAACGCTTGCTCGTACCATCGCGACCGTGCACGCACAAAGCCGGCTGCCGTCTGAAATCATCGTCGTCGACGACGGATCGAAGGACGACAGCGCACTCATCGCGGAGCGTCTGGGCTGCCGCGTGATCCGGCAGCAGAACCGCGGATTGTGCGGCGCACGGAATGCGGGAATCGCCGCCGCCACGACGCCTTGGATTGCGCTGCTCGACCACGACGACGTGTGGGCGACCACCAAGCTGGAACACCAGTGGGGCGCGCATCAGGCATTCCCGAGCGCCGTCCTGATCGCCACCGATGCGCGCAAGGTGACACCCACCGGCGACGTGCTCACGGCGTCGTTCGCCCGCGTCGATGACAAGGGCTATGAGCGGCTGCCCGTCGACGAGCAGTCCGGCAACTACCGACTGCACCGCGCCGCTGCGGATAACCTGCACCAGTGCGGCTGGTTTCTGCTCCCCAGCGCCGTGCTGGCTCGCCGGGACATCCTGCTCGACGTCGGCGCATTCGACGAGCGAGTCGCCCGCAATGAAGACGTGTGCTGCTTCCTGCGCATGCTCATGCAGGGGCCGCTCGCCTTCGTGGACGATCCGTTGACCGACTGGGTCATTCACGGCGAGAACACGCATCTCGACGAGCGCCGGATGGTCCAGGGCCGACTCGCGCTGCTGGACGTCGCGCTGGGTGAACCGGCATTCCTGCCGCCTGCTTATCTGCAAATGCTGCGCGATGAGGAACCCTCGATGTGCATGCGCGTGGGCCGACTCGAGATGGAGCGAGGTTCGCTGCCCGATGCACGCCACGCCCTCGGCAGGGCGATCGCAGCCGGGGCCGGCATGCGGGCCCGTGCGATGTGGATTGCCACATGGCTCGGTCCGGCGCTGCTGACGCGTCTGATGCATGTCCGACACTTCGCGCAGGACTCGAAGGAACAGACCGCGTCACGTCACGCTGACGGGAGGGAGTCATGACGACCCGAGGCATCATTCTCGCCGGCGGTTCCGGCACCCGGTTGCATCCCGTGACGCGTTCGGTCAGCAAGCAACTGCTGCCGGTATACGACAAGCCGATGATCTACTATCCGCTGTCAACGCTCATGCTGGCCGGCGTGCGGGACATGCTGATCATCACCACCCCGCGCGATGCCCAGTCATTCCGGGACCTGCTGGGGGATGGCAGCGATTGGGGATTGACGCTCGACTATGCCGTGCAGGCCGCCCCCAACGGTCTCGCCGAGGCGTTTCGCATCGGCCGGGACTTCGTTGGCGGTCACCGGAGCGCGCTGATTCTCGGCGACAACCTGTTCTACGGACAGGACCTCGCCCGCAAGCTCCAGCATGCCGCTCGCCGGCCGTCGGGCGCGACCGTCTTCGCCTACCGGGTCGCCAACCCCGCCGCGTACGGTGTCGTCGAGTTCGATCCCGAAGGCCGCGTGATCTCCATCGAGGAGAAGCCGGCGGCGCCGAAATCGTCATTCGCGGTAACCGGTGTCTACTTCTACGACCAGCAGGTGTGCGACATCGCCGCGTCGATCCGGCCATCCGCGCGGGGAGAGCTCGAGATCACCGACGTGAACCGTATGTATCTCGAGATGGGGCAGCTGCACGTGGAGGTGATGGGGCGGGGCACGGCATGGCTCGATACCGGCACACACGATTCACTGCTGCAGGCCGGTCAGTTCGTGCAGACCGTGGAGCATCGACAAGGCCTCAAGATCGCCGCGCCGGAGGAAGTCGCTTTTCGCATGGGATTCATCGACCGGGCACGGCTGCGCGATCTTGCCGTAGGACTCGGGAAGAGCGACTACGGCGCGTATCTGCTGGGACTGGCTGACGAGGGGGGGCACGCGTGAGGGCGATCGACACCCCGTTGCCGGGCGTGCTGATCGTGGAGTCCCCGGTCTTCGACGATGCCCGGGGTTCCTTCGTGGAAGTCTTCCATGCTGAAAAGTTTGCCGGCATGGGCCTGCCCGTGCACTTCGCGCAGGACAATCACAGCCGCTCCTCGCACGGCGTGCTGCGCGGACTGCACTACCAGCTCGAACAACCGCAGGGAAAGTTGGTTCGACCCATCACCGGGATCATCTTCGATGTTGCCATCGATCTGCGCCGCGCGTCTCCGTACTTCGGGCGCTGGACCGGCATGGAGCTCGTCGCCGGCGATGGCCGGCAAGTCTGGATTCCTCCCGGATTCGCGCATGGGTTTCTCGTGCTGAGTGAATTCGCCGACGTGTCCTACAAGTGCACCACGACCTATCATGCCGCGTCGGATCGCGGCATACGCTGGAACGACCCGGCACTCGGGATCGTGTGGCCCCTCTCATCGGGACGCGCGCCCATCCTGTCGCCGAAGGACGCCACGGCGCCGATGCTGGCGGACGCCCAGCTGTTTCCGTGACCCTTCGGGCGCTGGTGCTGGGAGGCGGCGGGCAGGTCGGGCGCGCGCTCGCACGAGTGGCGCCAGCAGGTATCGACGTCATGTCGCGGAGTTCACATGAGACCGATGTGCGCGATCATATCGCCGTGCGACGGGCGATCGAGGAATCCGGCGCGAACCTCATCATCAACTGCGCCGCATTCACGAACGTCGATAGTGCCGAGTCGAGCCCCGGCCTCGCAGCCGAGATCAACGCGATCGCCCCCGGGCTGATCGCCAACGAGGCCCGCCGCGCCGGCGCCAGACTGCTTCACGTCTCGACAGACTATGTGTTCGACGGCGCGACGGGAATTCCCTACGAACCGGGCGCCCCGACCACTCCGATCAATGTCTACGGCGCCACCAAGCGCGAGGGAGAGCGTGCCCTGCTGTCCGCCGACCCGGACGCGACGATCGTGCGCACGGCGTGGGTGCACTCCGGAACGAGCCCCTGCTTCGTTGCGCGAGCCGTCTCGATGCTCTGCGCCGGCACGGAGATGCGCGTCGTCGACGATCAGTTCGGCACGCCGACGGCCGCGAACCATCTGGCCGCCGCGCTCTGGCGAATCGCCCACCAGACGAACATTCGCGGTGTGCTGCACTTCACCGATGCGGGCGTGGCCTCCTGGTTCGATGTCGCCATCGCGGTGCTCGACAGCCTGAACGCACTCGGACGTGCGCCGGCGGAGGCGAGCGTGGTTCCCGTCGCGAGTGCCTCGTATTCCCCGGCGGCACGACGCCCCCCGTGCGCGGTGCTTGACAAGCATTCCTCGTGGCAATCCATTGGTTGGACGCCGCCGCATTGGCGCGTCGGTGTCGTCGACTCCGTCCGGGAGATCCTGCATGCGTAGGCTGCTCGTCACCGGAGGTGCGGGGTTCATCGGCGGCAACTTCGTGCACTATTGGGCGCGCCGGTTCCCGGACGACACGCTGGTGGTGCTCGATGCGCTCACGTACGCGGGCAACCGGACAACGCTTGCCGCGCACGAAGGTCAACCGAACTTCACGTTCGTGCATGGCAACATCACCCATGCAGACCTCGTCGCGCGACTGTTCGCCGAGCATCGCATCGACACGGTCGTGCACTTTGCGGCCGAATCGCATGTCGATCGTTCCATCGTCGATCCCGGTGCGTTCGTGCGCACCAATGTACTCGGCACCCAGGTCGTGCTCGACGCCGCACGACGCGCGTGGCACCACGACGGCATGTGGGCGGATGCCGTGCGCTTCCATCACGTCTCGACCGATGAGGTGTTCGGAAGCCTGCAGGCCGGCGACGCGCCGTTCACCGAGCTCACCCCGTACGCTCCCAATTCGCCCTATGCCGCCAGCAAGGCCGGTTCGATCATCTCGTGCGCGCGTACGCGCACACGTACGGACTCCCGACGTCGATCAGCAACTGCTCCAACAACTACGGCCCGTTTCAGTTTCCGGAGAAGCTGATCCCGCTAGTCATCGTCAACGCGCTCCTGGGAAAGCCGGTGCCCATCTACGGCGATGGCCGGCAGATTCGAGACTGGCTTTTCGTCGATGACCATTGCGCGGCTATCGCGTGCATCCTTCACAGCGACGCCGGTACCGGTACCTGGAACGTCGGCGGACGCGCCGAACACACGAACCTCGACATTGTGCAGCGCATCTGTTCCCTGCTCGATGCCGCCATCGGGGGTGACGCCGCCCTTTCCGCTCGATTCCCGAGGTGTCCGCCGGTGACGGGACAGCCGTGTGCGTCGCTCATCACCCACGTGAAGGACCGACCGGGTCATGACCGGCGCTACGCGATCGACCCGTCGCGCATCGCATCGCAATTGGGCTTCGAACCGGTCGAAACGCTGGAAACGGGCCTCGATCGAACGGTGGCCTGGTTTCTGGCCAACGAACCGTGGTGGCGCGGCGTGATGGACGGTTCGTACCGCAGATGGATGGCAACACAGTACGATTCGTGAGCGACATCACGACGCGTCGGTAGTCGCTCAGCAATCGAGATGTGGCAGTCGGGCGCCGGAAACGCAAAGGGTGCATCGACGATGTTCCGTCGATGCACCCTCGTGACTTGCAGCCCGGCTACTTGCCGATTCGATACGCGAAGTAGCGCCAGCCCGTCGAGTACTGCTGGTTGAACTGCTTCGATCCGGTCAGGAAGGAATGCCGCACTCCGCCATTGAAGATCTGGTCGGCACGCGACTTGGCGACCGTGTCGCCGTTCCTGCCGAACAGCCAGGCGTAACCATTCAGGATGAGGTTGTTCAGCTCAGGGACGGGATCCGGCCCGCCGGTCGCCGCGCACAGCGTCGGCACGTACTTGAATCCTTCCGCCGAGGCCACCCACTGGGTTGTCCACAACCACTGGGTCGACTTCTGAACCGATGTGATGATCCGCGGATCGGCCCGGAAGTGCGTGTAGATCTGGATGAGCGCTTCATTCAGCATCCCGTCCATGTAGTTGAGCGACTGGTTGCAGTACGCCGTCAGTCTGTACGAGCCATCGACTTCCTGCGCGCCGAGAACAGCCGAGAGCATCACATCGAGCCGGTCCCCAGGGTCGTTGGGTTGTCGGCCAGTCGCCACGCCCACAGATGTGCCATCAGGACGCGCGCCCGGATCCGGTTCTCGATGTCCCCATGCGTCTTGGTGCCCAATCCGATCGTCGAGCGGAAGTACGTGAAGATCTGAGTGATGCGGGTCACCGCGTAGCGGGACTGCTCGTCACCGGTCAGCAGGTAGTGCAGCCCCAACCCATCGACCTGCGACTGATGCGGTGACGTGCCATAGGCGTTGGCTTCGAGATAGCCCCTCCTCCAGCTGAGCAGCAGCTTCGTGCCGCGGTCCCAGTACAGGGGATTCCCGGTCCGTGCCCACATCGCATAGTAGATCTGTGCCCGGTCGTAGTAGTTCTCGGTCCAGTTGTCACCGTAGTTCGTGTACAGCACTTCCGCGTAGCGCACGAAGTCGTCGTCGAACTGGCGCCCATAGGTCGGAAGCTGAAGCGCCGCTTCCGCCGCAGTGACCGTCGGACCGACCAGGTCGGTCGTCACGAGGTAGGTCGGATCTGTCGGAAGGATCACAGCGGCTGGATCCGCTCGATCATCCGCGGGCTTGGCGAGATCCGCCAGCGAGCGCGGCGTGCTCGAAATCACCACCTGCGCGGCGACCGCCACGCTCGAGGTGAGTGCGTACGGGAACTGCACCAGCACGGAGCGCAGCGTGCCGTCCGCATGCCGTCCCTTCAACTCCTCGGCATAGACCTGCAGCTCGACACCACCGACGATCACGTGCACGTTCTTGCCGTTGCCCGGCGCGAGGACGCCAGCCTTCAGCGGAATCGCACTCGACACGAGCACCGTTCCTGTGCCCACCGTGCGGCGTCGCACCGATGCCGCGATCGACAAGCCCTGCGTTGGCGGCGGCGGAGTGACTGGCGGCGGAGTGACTGGCGGCGGCGGGCTCACCGGATCGGTGCCAGCAGGCGCAGCCTTGACGATGACCTCGAGTTCGGCGCTGGTATTCGTGGACGATGACGCCAGCACGCTGGCGCGGCCGACGGCCACTCCGGCGATCACTCCCGTCTGGGATACGGTCGCGACCGCGGTGTTGCGAGACGTGAGCGTCACCGCCGAGGTCCCGCCAGTCGGAAACTTCGTCACCGACTGACCGACAGTGAGAACCACGGAATCGACGCCGAAGCTGAGCGCAGTCGACGACGGCGGGGCGGTCGTTGATCCAACGGCGACGACGAGCGTGCCCAGCGCGCCAACCAGGTTCGTGACCTGTACCGACGTACGCCCTGCTGCGACTCCCCGCACGACACCTGCGCCGGAGACCGCGGCCACCGAGCTGTTGAGCGAGGAATACGCCGGCGCATACCGGGGGTCGGTCGGCCGGGCCACGACGGAGTCGCCGGCCCGGTTCAGCAGAATCGAATCGGCGCTAAACCGAAGCGGCGCGGGCCCGGTACCAACGCGAACCACGAACGAATCCACCACAGCGCCGGCACTGGCTGTCACAAGTGTGCCACCCGACATCTTGCCTGTCACACGGCCGCTGCTCGAGACCGTCGCCACCGTGGCGTCGACCGTTCGCCAGGACGCGCTGGTGGATGTCCGGCTCGTCCGCCAGAACGTCCGGGTCGCGGTTGCCGACATCGACAAAACAGTAGATTGATTGAGCCCAAGCGTGACTACTCGCAGTCCGCCCATGGCGGCGGCGACCGGTGCGCCTGATTCGCTAGCCGGTTCGACAGCATTCGGTTCGACCCCGGTGGTCGCGTCTCCGCATGCCACCATCAGTCCGAACAACGGCAACAGCAGCATCGAGATCCTCTTTTCTCCGTTCACAACGACCTCCTCTGGCAGGTTCGGCGGCTCGACTGGCGTGGAGATTCCGGCTTCGAAATCGCGTTAGCCTCGTAGCTTTGCGTCGCCGGCTTTCGCCGGGTTTGCCTTTGTCGTTCTACGTTTGGCGGCGTCCTGATACAGGAGTCCCGGCAAGCGAGAGAACAAAGGGATGACGACTTCACTGGCTCACGGCAACCGCGAGCGTGGTTCGATCGTCATGCACGGACACAATAACTCGATATCGCGCAGGCAGCCATCGGGCTTCGTCATTGCGCCCGTAGCAGCCTCATCAGAATTACGACCTGCGTCATTCAAATCTCCAGCCACCAGTGTGACTCCCGACACCACCCGCGTTACGGACAAGCTGTACGCCGACGCCACGCCGACGCTTCCCAGGACCAGGATTCTGTATGTGTACCCGGACACCATGGGGCCGTCTGCAACGCGCGAGCGAAACGCGCTGCATTTCCTGAGCGCATTCCTGTGCGGCGACATGATCCCGGTCTTCGTGCCTCGTCGGCACGATGAAGCACGCGTCCTCGCCGAGACGAAGGACGCAATCGGTGACTTCGTACTACATCCCGTGAATACCAGTGTCCGCATACCGATCCTGAAACAACTGATCGAAGCAACCCGAATGCTCGCCACCGCGCGCCGCCTTCGGCTGCAGTTGCGGCGCCGCGGTCAACGATACGACGCCATCGTCGCCCACGGGCCGTACCGCACCGGATTCGTCGGCCTGTTGCTGAGCAGACTCTGGCGACTTCCGCTCGTCGTCGAGTTCCCGGGGCACCCCACCCGGGCGCTTGCCCTCGATCGCTCGGTCGTTGGCCGGGTGAAGTCGGCACTCGCCCCGGCGTTGGTCGGCATCATCGCAAAGCATGTGGAAGGCGTCCGCTTGCTGTATCCGACGCAACTCGACGGGGTCGTCAGCCTTCGATCGGAGGCGACCCCGCACCGTGTGCATGTGTTTCACGAGTTCGTGCCCGTCGGTTCAATTCGGCCAGGGTCCGTGAAGAAGCCTGTTATCCTGTTCGTCGGATTTCCCTGGTATCTGAAGGGCGTGGACATCCTCATCGCCGCATTCCATCGCCTGTGCAATGATTTTCCGGACGTGAAATTGAAGATCGTCGGATTCTGCCCGGACCGTGCGCCGTGGGAGACGCTGGCGAAAGGCAACCCGAACATTGAGTTCCTCGGCCCTCAGCTCAACACCGCGATCGCGGAACTTATGGCGGAGAGCCAGGTCTTCGTGCTGCCGTCGAGAAGCGAGGCGATGGGGCGTGTCCTGCTCGAATCGATGGCGGCAGGCACGCCGGTGGTCGCGTCCCGTGTCGACGGAATTCCCCACTATGTCTTCGACGATGTCGACGGTCTGCTCTTTGATTCGGAAGACGTGACAGGACTGGAAGCGCAGCTCCGGCGGCTCCTGTTAAGTGCGGCCCTGCGCGAGCGCCTGTCGGTCGAGGCTCTCCGCAAGGTTAACGAGACCTATTCCGAAGACGCCTATGCACGCGCGTTCTCCTCCATGGTCCGGAACGCGATCGCCGAGAGGCGCCGGCGGCAGGTTCGACAGCATCACTGATAAGGGGATCTGGCTCGGACTGTTGCACCCGCGCAACAACTGGCGCTCCTGCGCAACATCGATTCGGCGTGGCCCTGACGGATGAACGAACACAAGCACATATTCTACAGTGACTTGCAAAGCTGAACTCGGTGGCATTTGCCTTGCTCTACAGGCTAGCGAGAGATCGAAGTGTTTGGTATCGCTGTGCCGCACCCGAGTAGGGTTCGGATGGGCGATCCGGAAGGCCGTTACCCCAAGATGCCGAGGAGGCATATCACAATGAAGTTACTCACGAAAGCGTTGGCCACGATCGCACTTGTCGCGCTGCCGACCGTCGCCCAAGCGCAGTTCGACGTGACGATGACCATCACCGGCCAGCCGATCGCCGCCGGCATCCCGAACGTCGACATGGGCGGTGGACAGTTTACGGCGACCACCAGCGATCCGTCGCTGGCGAACCTGTTCGTGTACTGCATCGACAACCTGCGTCCGTTCCAGTTCCAGACGGCGTATCAGTACCGCGTGTTCACTTTCCAGGAGTATGTCTCGGCGCTGCTTCCGTCTTCGCTCGCGACGCAGTCGGTCGACGACCTGAACGAGATTGCGAAAAACACCGAGATCATTCGGCTGAACGGGCAGGGACCTCGTCAATCCGAGCCACCCGTCGAACGTCGCCCAGGTGAACTCCTGGAGCATCTTCAACGATGCGACTCAAGGTTCAGTGGATCCGCTCTTCGACAATACGAACTATCGCGTGCTCGTCTCAGTTGACGCGATCAATGCACAGGGTCGGCTCGTCGAAGGCACACAGACCTTCATGACGACGGTTCCTGAGCCCTCGACCTACCTCCTGATGGCCACTGGCCTGATGGCGGTTGCCATGGTCGCTCGTCGCCGCAAGCAGGCCTGAGCGGGCAAGTTGTCGGCGGCGTTCGCGCCGCGGTGAGACTGCGGGTTGCACTTCGTGCAGCCCGCAGTCTTTCATTTCCCCTTAGGGAGGCTCTGCAAAATTATTCGTGCATTTGCTGATGCGTGAGTGAATATTGGCGTCACGAAAAAGGTCTTCCTCGACGCGAGTGACGCATGAATGAGCAGCGGACGTTGGCCAGCGTGGTCTATGATGCGAAGCGCAAAGTGACGCGCCGTGAACGGGTCCTGGCGGAAATGGACCGGGTAATCCCGTGGGCGAGGTTGCTGGCGTTGGTCGCCCCGCACTACGCCACACCCGGCCGTGGTCGCCGGCCGCTGCCCCTCGAGACGATGCTGCGGGTGTACTTCCTCCAGCAGTGGTTCGATTTGTCGGATCCCGCCGCCGAGGACATGATGTACGACAGCGAGTCGATGCGCCGCTTTGCGCGCATCGACTCGGGGGAGGACGCCGTGCCGGACGAAACGACGATTCTGCGCTTCCGGCATCTGCTCGAGGAGCACCTGCTGACCGCACAGATGTTTGACGCGGTGCGCGACCTCTTGGTCGACCACGACCTGCTGTTGACGCGAGGCACGATCGTCGATGCGACGTTGATCGCTGCGCCGAGTTCGACGAAGAATCGGACGAAGACGCGCGATCCGGAAATAGGGGCTCGTGCACACGCTTACGACCACCGATGCGGCGCAAGCGGATATCACGCAGTTGCCGCATTTGGTGCATGGCTTCGAAGAGACGCTGCACGGCGACAAGGCGTACGAGGCGGCCGGCGGACAGTATCTGGTGAATCAACGCGACGCGCGCACGCCTGAACACGACGCCCTCAATCGAGAGCGTTCCCGAGTACGGGCTCGTGGTGAACATCCGTCTCACGTGGTGAAGCGGTTGTGGGGTTTCACGAAGGACCGCTATCGCGGGTTGCGCAAGAACACGACGCGGGCACTGATGGCGTTTGCGCTCGCGAATCTGTACCTGATGCGTTATCGACTGCGCGCGCTGGGCACGTAGTGTCGGTGAGCGCGGCGCGATGGGGAGACATCCTCCACGCGCGCCGCGAGAACGCACCTTTTCGAGGCGCACCATGCCATTTCGTGTCGGTGACACGGCTCAAGAACCCAATTCAGCATCATCCGCTCGCTATTGATCACTTGATCAGAGCTTCCCTAAGCATCGCCGTTGACCCGCAACGTGGCGATGACCTCGCTGCACCCTACGATCTGTAATGAGCGCCGACCCCGTAACCACCTTTCTGCGCGAGTCCCCGTCCCTGGATCCCGCCTTCTCCGGTCTGCGCCGGGAGATTCTCGACACCGCCAAATGCTGGATTGATCTCGAATTAGGGGACGGCAGCCGTTCATGGCTGCGCCGCGGGCGCCATTCGGTCTCCGGGATCCCGCTTCGCTCCCTCGAACCGGCGCTCGGGTGGGAGCAGCGGCCGTGGGTGGGAGCACAGGGGTCCGCCGCCGCGCTGCTGGGCGCCCTGATACGGCTGGCTGACTGGGACGTCTGCTATCTCAACTCCCTGTCCGACGCGGAAACAGCGGAGGTGGTCGATACGTCGCGCAGTCTTGGTCTTCGGTCGTTCGTCTTTCCGTTGCCCGTCGCAGCGATCGTGGGCATCGATAGCTATGCGGCCCTGCTCAAGTCGCGCGATCGGGCGACCAACGCGAAACAGCGCAGCAAATATCGCAAGATCGAACAGGCCGGGTTGGTATTTCGCGATTCAATCCCGTGGAGCGACATGAACTCGCTGCTCGATCGGCGCGAACTGCCCGGCGGGGCGGATACCGACTACACGCGATCCCCGGCTTTCCGCCGCTTCTTCGCCGCGTTCCGCGAACAGGTGGCGACTGAAGGCCGCCTCGTGGAATACGGACTCTATGACGGTTCGAAGCTGGTGGCCTATGCGTCGGGCTTCCGGATGAGCCGCGTATTCCATTTCTACCAGGGAGCGTACGATCCGGACTACCGCGTGTATCGGCCGGGGATCATGGCGTATGAGAAGGCCATCGAGCGAATTCTCGATCAGGGGGCCGATCTCATCGACTTCATGGGCGCCGGATTCGCGTACTTTCATGAGTTTACCCGCGAGGAAGTGCCTTTGAAGCGGGTCTTGCTCTTCTCGCGGTCGCTGCGCGCGCGTTTGGCTGGGAGACTGTTCTCCTTAAGACATGGCCACGACGCGAAGTAGGTCTGGGAGCACACCACGCTTCGTTGGTAGGCTGTCGAAGTGAAAACGAGTGCGCGGCGCAGCGGCCCTTCCTACTCTACCCGCACCACCGCAACCCGCAAACTGCTCGGCGGGGCGCTCGCCCCGCCCTCGCCGCGCAACTCCAGCAGCTGGCTTCCCGTCTGGGCGCCTTCGAAGCTGAAATAGCTGCTGCTGAATGCCCGCAGTTTGGCCACCGGCAAGGTGAACGACCCGAACGTCATCGCCCGCGCGCGCAGCGGGCTGGCCACGAACGATCCCGGATACGTGGTCGCCAGTCCGGCAAAGACATCGGCCACGTTCCAGCTGGGGAAGGTCAGTTGTCGGCGCGTCGGCACGAAGTCCGCGAGATCATCCACCGCGTTGGCCAAGGCCCAGTCGGCCAGCATCTCGCCCGCCGGACGCCCCGTACGCTGCGCCAGGTTGCTCAGTCCCGTGAGCTGACCGCCTCGAACGATATCCTTGATCCAGGTGTCTTCATTGCCGGCGTACTGGTCGGCAGCCCAACGCACCAGAGACCAGCCGCTGGCGTAGAACGTAAAATCGCCATTGGCGGCCGCGCCAATCGGGGTCAACGTGTCCACACCACGCATGTATTGGTGCAGCACGGAGAAGTGCTTCCACATCATCAGCGGCCGGTCGTCGCACTGGTACACTTCGCACCGCACCGTGGTCTGATACCCGACGTTGCCCTTCCAGGCGCCGCCGTCGGCGAACGTCCGCGAATACAGCTCTTCGGCGACACGCCCCAGGCTTTCTTCCAGCCAGGACTCTTCAAACGGCGTCCCATTCACAAAGCGAATGGCGAAAGAGGCCAGGTGCTTGCTCTCGTGCATCACCGTGCCGCGCAGCGATCGCCGCCATTCCGTCGGAGATTCGGCGGCGTTGGCCACGCGCGCATAGAACACGTCGTCCTCATTGCTTGCCGCAAACGTGCCTTTGGGATAGAAGTTGCAGGCCGACACGTATCCCGCGACCCCGGCAGTGAGTCGTTCACATACCGGGTAAACAGCATGGTCACGCGACCGTCGCCGCCCATGGTGGCGTTCATCGCCAACGGATCCCCGACCTGGTCGACCATAAGCGGGTACTGCACGCGGTCGTACTCGTCGCCAATCAGGGCGTACTGCTCATCCATCGTGCCCGCACGGGGTGCGGCGATGTCTTCCAGCACCACCGATTTCGCACCCGCATAGACCACGCGCGCCCGGATATCGCGGCCGGCGGTGCAGCTTCCGTACAACGCCTTCATCGTCACGGTGTCGCCCAGTGACATCGGCGCGCGTGCGGACGCCATCGCGGACGCGACACCGGCGGATCTCATTTGCGACAGGGCACGCCAGGTCGGCGCCGGCGAACCGAAGCGCGCATTGATGGCGCGCTGCGCATCGAGGTAGTCATCATGCCGGGCTTCCGTCTTCGCTTCACTCGCCAACGGCGCCATGGCGGCGGACATGCGCGCAGTCGTGACGATCGACGATGATGTCGTCGATGCCATCTGCACCGACGATCGGGGCGTCGCGGCGTGGCCGGCCAATGCCCCCGCCCCCGCGCCACGCAACTCGAAGCCCGATGTTGCCGCGGCGGTCACACTCGTGTTGATCACGGCCACCACGTACTTCGCGCTCACGCTATTCGCCGGCGCGACCAATTCGGTGCAGCGCACCTGATCGACGTCGAGGATGTTGGCCGACTCGCCCTTGGCGAGCGCAACGCGGGTGGCCGTGCGAAACGGCGTCGCAAGCTGACCGCTCGCCGCCGCAATGGTGACCTTGACCGGTTGGGCAGTGGTGGCCATGCAGCCATACGTCGTTGGCACCAGCGCCTCGATGCGCGACGCAGACACGCGGATGACCGTGGCTTTCACGCCAGCCACGGTAAGGTCCACTGCGTCGGCGGCCAGCGCGAACCCGGTGCCTTCAACCGTGATTTGGGCACCCGGTACCAGCGTGTCAGGGGAGACGCGGGTCACCACCGGGGTTGCAGGATCAACCAACACTGTCAACCGTGACGACGCGGTGTCGGCGATCGCCCTGATGAACGCGGTGCCGCGCCCGTGCGCGATAAACTGTCCACCAGACGCCACCAGCGCGTCGCTGCCGCCTTCCAGCGTCAGCGTGGGCGCGACCCCGACAGCATTGCCGTATTTGTCGGCGACGGTGGTCGAGAAGTGAATCGTGTCCCCCAGGAGCGTGACGCGAACCAGGTCTGTCGAAAGCCGAACCACGGCCGCGCGATCGGCCACCGCATTGGCACCAAAAATCACCGGGGCCAGACCAGCCACGTTGGCGGTGAGACTCTGTAGTCCCGCCATGGTGCCCAGCGTCCAGCGCACCGCCGCGACGCCGTTGCCGTCGGTGGTCGTTTCCGCCGAGCTGACTTTTCCGCCATCGCTGGCCATCCAGAGGACCTTGGCACCGCCCACGGGGCGGCCATCCGAGCCGGTGACCGCCAGCCGCACTGGTGCATCCAGCGTGCTGCCGACGGTTGCCGTACCGACTATTTGGCCGACCGGCGTTGAATTGGTGGGAGAAATCGGCTCGACTGCGTCAGAACCGCTGCACGCCTGCAACAGCGCCACACCGCATGCCATCACGCCAGCGGCACGCGTCGCTCGGCCGATTCGGCGGGCGATGCTGTAACTGTTGGAGTTGAAGGCGATACGGGGCATGGTGGCCTGTGTCACGTAGGTGGTAGAATCCTGCACACATCTACAGATGCCGCAAGGGGCGTGCCGAACTCATCCATATCCGGTACCGAAAACGGCCCGGCGATTGGTGTTACCTTCGGTAGGGTCTTCCCTGCTTCGCCTTCAGGTTCCCCAACCGTCCGCCCGATGACCAGCAGCGTCGAGAATTCGCGTTCCCCGCTCACGATTCTTTCCGAGGAAGAGGAGCTTTTTCGCGCGGCGGTGCTCGAATTGGCGGAGTCCGTTGTGCGGCCGCGGGTTCGCGATATGGAGGAGGCCGGGAAGCTTGATCCGGCCGTCACGGCGAAGTTTGTCGAGCTGGGTCTGATGGGGATCGAGGTCCCGGAACAGTTCGGCGGCGCCGACGGCACGCTGATGATGGTCACGCTGGCGGTGGAAGCGCTCAGCACCGTCGATGCGGCCGCTGCCATTCAAGTCGACGTGCAGAACACGCTCGTCAACTATCCGATCAATCGGTACGGCAACGCGGAGCAGCACGCGCGATTGTTGACCCGATTGACCAGCGGCACGATTGGCGCATACGCCTTGTCGGAGCCCGGCAGCGGATCGGATGCGTTTGCATTGGCGACGCGTGCCGAGCGTGTGGAGGGCGGATGGTCGTTGAGTGGGGCGAAGGCGTGGATCACCAACGGCGGCGAGGCCGACATTTTCGTGGTGTTCGCCAATGCCAACCCCGATGCGGGATACAAAGGGATCACGACCTTCGTCGTGGAGCGCGGCATGCCGGGTTTCTCCGTGGGCCGCAAGGAAGAGAAACTGGGGATTCGCGCGTCGAGCACGACGGCCCTGCACTTCGACCATTGCGTGGTGCCTGATGCGAATGTGGTTGGCGCTGTCGGCACCGGCTACAAGATCGCCATCGAGACGTTGAACGAAGGACGCATCGGTATCGGCGCGCAGATGATTGGCGTGGCGCAAGGTGCTCTGGACGTCACGGTGGCGCACCTGAAAGAGCGCAAGCAGTTCGGCAAGTCGCTGGCCGAGTTTCAGGGCATCCAGTTTCAGGTGGCGCAGGCGGCGACGGAACTCGAAGCGGCGCGCCTGATGGTGTATAACGCGGCGCGGCTCAAGGACGCCGGCCACGACATCGCGCGTCAGGGCGCGATGGCCAAGTTGTACGCGTCGCAGATGTGCGAGCGCGTCACGTCGTTGTGTGTGGAGCTGTTTGGCGGCTACGGCTACACGCGCGACTATCCGGTGGAGAAGTTTTACCGGGATGCGAAAATCGGCACGATTTACGAAGGCACCAGCAACATGCAGCTGCAGACGATTGCCAAGGCGGTGCTGAAATAGGTATTCAGCCGGCCGTCGTGCAGGGAGCATTGAAACGGCCTCGGGAGTGCCCCGTGTGACGAATGAACGACGGCGTCTGATCGCGTGGGTCGGGTTGCCCATGGCGGTTGCGCTTGTCGCCATCGCGACGCTGCGGCCGGCGAGCGAAGCCGTGGCGAACTCCGCTACGGTGTGGTGCCTGACGTGCAGCCCCATCTGGCTGGCGGACGCAATCAGCAACGTGATCCTGTTCCTTCCGCTGGGCGTGGTGACGGGCGTGCTGGGCCTCCGCACATCGCGCGCAGTGCTGATCGGGGCCGGTTTTTCGCTGGGCATTGAGCTCCTGCAACTGTCGGGAGTGCCGTCGGGCCGGAGCGCGTCATTGGCCGACTGGATCACCAATAGCGCGGGCGTCTTTCTGGGAGCCTGGTTGGTGCATCAACGCGCATGGCTGTTTCACCCGACGCCGCAGGCGGCGCGTGGTCTGTTCGCTGGGTGGACCGTGGCCATCGTCGCGATGTGGTGGGCCATGGACTGGGCGCTCCGGCCCCTCGCGGTGAATGCCAACGTGTCCAGTCCGGTCGCGTTGAGTCCCCTGCCCTTCACCCCCGGATACGGCTGGTTCGCCGGCGTCGCCGAGGGTGCCTCGGTGAACGGTGTGCCGCTTGTCCATGGCGGCACCGGTCCGGTCATCGCGATCACGCCGCACGTGGACACCGTACGCGCGACGGTCAGCGTGCGTGGCCGTGATGGTCGTGACGACGTCGTCCCGATCGTTTTCGTGCATGCCCGTGGTGATACCGTGGCATACCTGCTGTTGGCGCAGCGTGCTCGAAGCGCACTTCTGGGCACGACACGGAACAGCGGGCGCGCGGGCCTGACGTCGCCGACGGTGGCGTTACGTGATGTGTTCGCTCCCAGCGCGCGCGCACCGGAGGCCGTGGTGATACTGTCCGCCACGGTGACCCGCAGGGCACTGAACCTGACCGCACGCGAACGCGACGGGTCCCTCCGATCGACGCGACTGCTCCTGTCGCCGCTCGTCGGGTGGTCGCTGGTGCAGTCGGTGGTTCGTGTGGACGCGCCATTGGCGCCGGTGATGACCGCGTTGTGGATTCTGGTGTGGATGATTCCGTGGGGTTATTGGCTGTTCAGAACGACGAGGGCGCCACATCGCTAAGTTCCGATTGTCCCTCACGCCTCCGTCCCCATGACACCTCACGCAGTCTCCTCCGAGTTCAGTGTGCCACTGGCGCCGGGCATGCTGGACGCAAGTACCGGCGAAGTCTCGGTCGCACTCGCCAAGGCCCAACTCGCGGTGAATCGCGCGCGGGCCGCCCAGCCGGCGTGGGCGGCGTTGGGCGCGAAAGGGCGAGCCGCTGTCATCGAGCGATTCCGGCAGTTGGTGTACGCCGATCGGGCGGTCATTGCCCGCACGATTACCGAGGAATCGGGCAAGCCGCTGCCGGAGAGCTATGTCGCCGATGTGGCGATGGCGTTGGAAGGCGCGCGATTCCTGTCCCGCATTGCCGAAGCGACGTTGGCCACGCGCACGGTACGTTCCCAAACATTGGCGGCATGGCGCAAGACCATCATCACGCACCACGAACCGTACGGCGTGGTCGCGGTGGTGAGCCCCTGGAACTACCCGTTCTTCTTCCCCGCAATGCACGCGATGACGGCGCTGGTGGCCGGCAACGCCGTGGTGCTCAAGCCCAGCGAGCACACGCCGCGCTGTGTCGATCACATCGCGCGCCTGCTGCATGCCGCCGGTGTCCCTGCCGATGTGTTCATCGTGCTGCACGGCGACGGTCGCATGGGGGCGGGATTGGTCAATGCGAGCGTCGACAAGGTGTTCTTTACCGGCAGCGAGCGCACCGGGCGATCAATCGCGGTCTCGTGTGCCCCGCGATTTGTGCCCGTGTCGCTCGAACTGGGCGGCAGTGACGCGGCCATTGTGCTGGAAGACGCCGATCTCGCCCACACGGCCAGCGGCATCCTGTGGGCGCGATTCACCAACGCCGGGCAGACGTGCGTGGCCGCGAAGCGCGTGATCGCCGTGGGGCGCGCCTACGACGCGCTGCTGCCGCATCTGGCGCGCGGTGTGGCGGGACTGACCATCACCGGCGACACCGTCTCCTCGGTTTCGTCGCCGGCCGACATGGGTCCCGTCATCTCGGCGCCACAGCGGGCGTTGATCATGGAGCAACTGCAGGAAGCGGTGGCGCAGGGTGCCCGCGTGGTGGCGCAACAGGAACCGCATCTGGTGCCGGCCCCGCTGCGGACTCGACGGACCGCATGAGTGATCGACAGGTTCCCGCCGTGGTGCTGGCCGGTGTCACGCCCGCCATGCGCGTCTGGCAGGAGGAAACGTTCGGTCCGGTACTCGCGGTCATGCGCGCGGCGACCGAGGCAGACGCCATCGCGTTGGCCAATGGCACGCGTTACGGGCTGAGCGCGTCGGTGTGGACGGGCGACCGCGCCCGGGGTGCGCGAATTGCCGCGCAACTCCACACGGGCACTGTGGCCATCAACGACGCGGTGATCACCGCTGGCCTGCCGGAAATCCCGCACGGCGGCGTCAAGGCGAGCGGTGTTGGTCGCATTCACGGGGTCGAAGGGTTGATGGCGTGCGTGCGCACCCACACGGTCGTCGACGACGCGTTGCCCCACGTGCGACAGCCCTGGTGGTTTGGCTATGGGCCGGACAGCACGGCACGGCTCGACGCCTACCTGCGTGTGTCGCATGGGACGTCCTGGTGGTCCCGGCTCACGGGCTTACCGGGGACGATTCGCATGTTGTTGAGACCCGAACGTCCGCTATAGGGTATTTTCCAGCATGTTCGGATCTGTCATCGGCGTCTTCGACGTCATTCTGGCCGCGTTGCGTCCCGCGGTCTTCGCCGTCGGCGTGCTGACCGCCGTCGCCGCCCTCGCGTCGTATGGCGTCCGTACGCGGAAGATTCCGCCGTTCTCCGCCTTGGCACGGTTCATCCGTGAACGGATCGATCCCTGGTTGATCGCGCCAATGGAGCGTCGTCTGCTGCGCGCCGGTGGCACGCCGTACGCTGCGCCGTGGTGGACACTGGCCGCGGTGATTGTCGGCGGTCTCCTGCTGATTTCCGGTGTCGGATTCCTGCGCGACCAACTGGCCATGTTGGCGTATGCCACACAGTCGGGATCGATTCTCTTTGTGTTGGTGCGCTGGACGTTCGGCCTGCTGCAGGTGGCGTTGTTTGCGCGGGTGATTTCGAGTTGGGTGGGCGGCTCGCCGTACTCCAAGTGGTGGCGATGGTCGTACGTGATCACGGAACCCATTCTCGCCCCACTGCGGAGAGTCATTCCGAACATCGGCATGTTCGACATCACGATCATTGTCGCGTATTTCGGGCTGCAACTGCTCGAGTCGGTGATCTTGCGCGCGCTCTAGATCCGTCTCCAACGCGCCTTGACATATATCGCTGAGGGTGGAGCGGTGAGAGGCCAGAGGGGTGAGCAGAAGAAGCGTCGAGCGTGCGAGGGGTGAGTCGGTGAGGGCAGGACTGGGTGCTGCCCTCGTCGGCTAAGCCCACAAGCACTCGACGATTCCGTTGCTCACCCCTCTGGCCCCAACTCAACCGCTCGGAACGACGCAATGCCCTCGGTGTTGCATCAAATAGCGCGATCCCGCGCGATCCTCGTGATCCGGAGTACACAGATGCGAAAGCTCTCCCTGGTGGTTGCGTCCAGCGCCGTGGTGGCGATGGCGGCGCCGGCCATCGTGCAGGCGCAGGACAAAGACCTTGTCGAGACGGCGTTGGCGGCCAGCTCGTTCAAGACCTTCACGCGCGCACTCACCGACGCCGGACTGGTTGAGACGCTCAAGGGTCCGGGCCCGTTTACGGTCCTGATTCCCAACGACGCCGCATTCGCCAAGCTGCCCAAGGGCACACTCGACGCGCTGTTCAAGGACAAGAGCGCGCTGCGGAATATGCTGCTCTATCACCTCATCGCGGGTCGCCTCACAGCCGACGACTTCTCGCATCTCAACGGCAAGGGACGCAAGACGGTGGAGGGGAGCGAGACGCGTATCGGCATGACCGGCACGCAGTTGACCATCGGGACCGCCAACGTGGTGCAGGCCGACGTCATGGCGAAGAACGGCATCATTCACGTCATCGACACGGTGCTGATTCCGCCGGGTCGCTGAGATCGGACCGTCGCGTCCGGACCATGTAACAAAGCGCATCGAGAACGACTCCGCTGGACACCGTGCATCCAACCCCGTGCGTTGTGCGAATACGGGTGAGTACGCGATTCACCTTCCAACAACTTCCTGGAGCCATTTCGATGCGTCGTTCGATTTCGAAGCTGCTGTTTGCCGGTGCCGCCATGATCGCCCTGTCCACGCCGCGCGCGGCGCAGGCTCAGGACAAGGACATCGTTGAGACGGCCGTTGCCGCCGGTTCGTTCAAGACCCTGGCGACGGCGTTGACTGCCGCCGGCCTGATCGAAACGCTCAAGGGCCCGGGTCCGTTCACCGTGTTTGCCCCGACCGACGACGCGTTTGCGAAGATCCCGAAGGCGCAGCTCGATGCCTTGCTCAAGGACAAGGTCGCGCTCAAGAACGTGCTCCTCTACCATGTACTCTCGGGCAACGTGCCGGCGGCCGAGGCGTTGAAGACTGTGGGCAAGGGCGTGAAGACGGTAGAAGGACAGGACGTGAAGATCACCGTGATGGGCGGCAAGCCGATGGTCAACGCGGCGCACATCGTCACCACCGATATCATGGCAAAGAATGGCGTGATCCATGTGATCGACGCCGTCATGCTGCCGCCGGCGAAGTAATCGCCGACATCGAAAAGCGAGGAGTGCAAGCCACTGCTTGCCTCCTCGCTTTTCGTGCGCCAGACTTGGGGGTCTCCTTCCCCCTTCCATGCGAATTCAATCGGCATTCTTTGGCGCGCTGCTTCTGGCCGCGCCGTCCGTCCTTCGCGCCCAGCGCCCCGCCACGTCGCCGGCCGACCTGATTGTCACCAATGCGCGGGTGTATACCGCCGACGAGGCCAGACCCCTCGCGGAGGCGTTCGCGGTGCGTGATGGCCGCGTGGTCTTTGTCGGATCACGGCAGGAAGCAAATGCGCTGAAGGGCGCCAACACACGGGTCCTCGACGCAGCGGGCAAGACCGTCATCCCGGGCATGGTCGATGCGCACGCGCATTTCGGAGGACTCGCCCAGACCCTGCGCTCCGTCGATCTCGTAGGCACACGCACCTATGACGACGTGATTGCCCGCGTCGTCGAGCGCGCCAAGTCCACGCCCAAGGGGAGCTGGATCCAGGGACGAGGCTGGGACCAGAATGCCTGGGGCGATACGCGGTTTCCGACGCATGAGAAACTGTCCGCGGCCGTACCCGATCATCCGGTGGTCCTCACCCGGGTGGACGGCCACGCGTCGTTGGTCAATGCTGCGGCAATGCGCATCGCCGCGCTCACTGCGGCCGTGAAGGATCCGACCGGTGGCAAGATCCTGCGCGATGCGCAGGGCAACCCGACCGGCGTGCTGGTGGACAATGCCAAGGATATCGTCGACAGCAAGGTGCCCGGGCCGACCGTCGCCGAAACGCGCACGGCGCTCAAGGGGGCGATCGGGGTCATGCATCAATGGGGCCTTACAGGCATGCATGATGCCGGCGCGTCTCGCGGGTTGATCGACCTGTACGAACAGATGGCGCAAGCGAAGGAATTGAATCTCCGCCTGTATGTGATGATCGGTGACGATTCGGCGGCGCTCAAGCATTATCTGCAAGTGGGCCCACGGTCGGCGCTGTACGATGGGCAGCTGTGGGTGCGCGCCATCAAGTTGTATGCCGACGGCGCGATGGGATCGCGGGGCGCGGCGTTGCTGGAGCCGTATTCGGATGACCCCAACAACACCGGCTTGCTACTGAGCGCGCCCGCGCACATTCGCGACGTCGCGGAAATGGCGCTCAAAAGCGGCTTTCAGGTGAACACGCACGCCATCGGCGATCGCGGCAATCGCGTGGTGCTCGATGCATATGAACAGGCGCTCAGGTCCGTGCCCACGGCGGATCATCGCTTTCGCGTCGAGCACGCGCAGATCCTCAACTACGACGACATTCCGCGCTTTGCCCAGCTCGGTGTGATCCCGTCGATGCAGGCGAGTCACCAGACCAGTGACATGTACTGGATCGGCAAGCGCCTCGGTCCCACGCGCGTGCTGGGCGCGTATGCCTGGCGCTCACTGATCAACTCGGGCGTCGTCGTGCCCAACGGCAGCGATTTCCCGGTGGAACACGTGAATCCGCTCATCTCGTTCCACGCCTCCATCGCGCGTCAGGATGCCAATGACTGGCCTGCCGGCGGATGGTTCCCCGAGCAGCGCATGACGCGCGAGGAAGCGCTGCGCAGCATGACGCTCTGGCCGGCCTACGCCGCCTTTCAAGAGAAGGAACTTGGCTCGCTCACACCCGGCAAGTACGCGGACTTTGTGGTGCTGGACCAGGATATCATGCGCGTGCCGGCGGAGTTGGTGCTGAAGACCAACGTGATGGCCACGTACATCGGCGGAAAAGAAGTGTATCGGGCGAAACCGGTGACGCCGTGAGGATCGTCTCGCTGCTCCCGGCGGCCACCGAGATCGTCGCGTTTCTCGGGGCCACCGAGCATCTCGTGGGCATCACGCATGCGTGCGACTATCCGGCGGTGGTCGCGTCGCGAGCCCGCGTCACCCGAAGCGCCATCGCCCACGGCCACGGCACATCCGCCCCTGACCCGGCCGCGATCGATGCGGCAGTGCGCGCGCTGTCCGGTCAGGGACACGCGCTGTTCACGCTCGACGAGTCGCGCATTCGCGCCCTGCATCCGGACCTGCTGCTCACCCAGGCGCTTTGCGATGTGTGCGCCGTACGGGAGACAGACGTGCAAGCGCTGGCATCACGGCTGTCGCCCGCCCCTCGCGTCGTCACGCTTGGCGGCACCACGCTGGACGGGATCTACGCCGACATCCAGACGATTGCCGACGCCATCGGCGCGCAAAGTGAGGCCGAGGAATTGCTGGCCGGTTTGCATGATCGGGTGAAGCATGTGCACGACACGCTCAAGGCCGCGAAAGCGCCGAGGCCGCGGGCGGCGGTCATCGAGTGGACCTCACCGGTATTTCTCGCGGGACACTGGGGCCCGGAACAAGTCCGACGCGCGGGCGGCGTGGATGTGCTGGGGACGGCGGGTGCTCATGCAGTCCCGGTGTCGATGGGCGCGTTGGCAGCGGCCGAACCGGAGTTCGTGTTTGTGGCGCCCTGTGGTTATTCGCTGGCGCAGGCCATCGTGGAAGCGGAGCGGCTGCTGCACGACGACGCGTGGGCCTGGCTGCGCGGTCGGCAGGTTTGGGCGCTGGATGCCAACGGGCTGGTAAGTCGCCCGGGGCCACGCGTCGTGGATGGCATCGAAACCATGGCACGGGTGATGAACCCGATGATTTTCAGCCAGGTGGATGATCGTCACGCACGACGAATGGCCTAACTCACCCACATCTTCACGGCCATCACCACCATCAGCACGGCGAATCCCTTTTTCAACAGCGTCGCATCCACATGCGTCGCCACTTGCGCGCCCAGCAGGGCGCCGACCGCCATGCCCGCGACAATCAGTAGCGCAGCCTTCACATCGAGCTGGCCGGCCCGATAGTAGGTCACCGCACCGATCGCCGCGCCAATCGGCATGACCAGTGCCGCGAGCGACGTGCCCACGGCCTGCTGCGGCTGGAATTTGGCCAGGTAGATCAGTGCCGGCACGATCACGATGCCGCCGCCGATGCCGAACACGCCGGACAAGATTCCGGCGCCCAGTCCGATTGCGAGAAGGAGGAGTGTCATGCGTGGAAGCTCTCCCCGTCCGCGCCGGGACGCCAGTTTTGGGCTACTTTATCGGATGCTCTCCGACACCTCTTTCGCCTTCCTCAAGTCCCTGCTGGATACGCCTGGGCCGTCAAGCTTTGAGGCGGCCCCGGCACGCGTCTGGCGCGCCGAAGCCGCCACGTTCGCGCAGGTGCGTGCCGACGTTGTTGGCAACAGTTTCGCAACCGTCGAAGGCCAGGGCGGCCCGACGATCCTGCTCGCCGGTCATATCGACGAGATCGGGATCATTGTCACGTGGGTCGACGAGAATGGCTTCGTCTATTTCGAACCCATCGGCGGATGGGACCCGCAGGTGCTCGTCGCGCAGCGTATCCGCCTTCTGGGTCGACACGGCGATGTGTTCGGCGTCATCGGCAAGAAGCCGATCCATTTGATGAAACCGGACGAACGGGAAAAGGCCTCGAAGATCACCGACCTCTGGGTCGATATCGGCGCCGCGAACCGGGCCGAAGCGCTGGAGCATATCGGCATCGGCGACGCCGGGGTCATCGACAGTCAGCTCATTGAGCTCCCCAATCGCCGCATCGTCTCGCGGTCGATCGACGACCGGATCGGTGCGTTCGTGGTGCTCGAAGCGCTGCGGCGATATGCCGCGAAGCCCGGTGTGGCGCGTGTCGTCGCCGCGGCGACCGCGCAGGAAGAAATCGGATATGCCGGTGGTGGCGCACGCGTGGCGGCCCAGTCACTCGATGCGCACATGGCGATCGCGGTGGATGTGACGTTCGCGACGGATCACCCGGGGGTGGAGAAGAAGGAGCTTGGCGAGCACACGCTGGGCGGCGGCCCCGTGCTGACGCGCGGATCGGTGGTAAGCCCGGTCGCCTTCAGTCTCCTGCGTGACACGGCCGATCGCCTGACAATACCCTACACGGTGCACGCCGCCGGTCGCTTCACCAGCACCGATGCCGACGCGATTCACCTGACACGCAATGGCGTGGCGACCGCGCTGCTGTCGATTCCCAATCGCTACATGCACTCGCCGAACGAGATGGTGTCGCTGGATGATCTCGATCGGGCTGCGGAGTTGATTGCCGAAACGTGTCGCATGGTGACGAACGAAACGGATTTCACCGCGCGATAGGCAGCAGGGTGGCGCGACGTCAGGTTGCGCGCAGGCTCGCGGCCGCCGCGGCGACCTCGGCATCGGCGTCGTGCCTGAGCGAATCGATGACCGGTTGCATCTGGGGGCCGCGCGCGCGTATCAGTGCCTCCAGGGCGGCAATGCGAATCCACGAGTCACGCGGCTCGGAGGCGGCCGCACCGGAGAGGTCCTGGGACGCGGGCAGGGCGATTCGCAGCAATCGCTGTACGGCGTCGGCGCTGCCCAACTTGCCGAGCGCGGCCAACATTTCCAGCGCGACATCTTCGTCGGATTCCCGCTCGAGGGCGGCCGAGAGGCGCGCGGCAGGTGGCCGGACCCCCGCGCCGCCGCTGGCGCCTGCCAAACCGAACGCCGCGGCCGCCAGTCGGCGCACCTCGGCGTTGGAATCGTCGATGACCCCCTGAAGCGCTTGCAGCGCCTTGACGGTGCGCAAACGCATCAGCGCGCGCGATGCAGCAATGCGAATACGCTCGTCGGCATGATGCAGCAGGGTTGCCAGGGTGTCGTCGGCGTGTTCGACACGCATTTCCCCGAGCAGCGCGGACGCATTGCGCACCACGAACCAGCGACTGTCATGCAGCGCGTCCAGCAGTTCACTGGCACCGATGTCCATCGCGACAATGGCGTCGAAAAAGGTGCGACGAGACAGCGAGTCGTCCGTCGTCATCAGGTGCCGCACGAGCGTGGCCACGCCGACATCCCCCGCCCGCGCGAAGAGTTGCAGGAGCAGCCCCCGGTCGGTGCTGTGCGGGAGTTGACCAGCAAGGAGATCCAGCACCGGGGCACGCTGCAATTGGCGCAGTGCACTTTCCACCGCCAGTCGTCCGCCCGACTCGCCCACCGCGTGCAGGTGCGTCAGGCACGCCCGGGCGATGCCCTCGATGGCCCCCGCGTCACCACGGCGCTGGGCGTCATCGAGGAGATCGCGCAAGGCGCCGACCGCACTCACGGCCGCATCATCCGTGCGCGCCGCCGCCAACCGCGCCTGCGCGCTGCCCGTGGCGGCGCTGGCGCCTGACGACATCCGTGTCGTCACCGCCGGCGTCACCAGCACACTCCACGTGCGCAGCAGTTCACCGGGGGTTTCATCAGCGAACACGGCAGCGAGCGCCGTGGTTGGCGTATCGCTGACCATCATGGCGTCACCGCGCGGGCTTCGAACGGGATCAGACGCCGACGGGGTCCCACGACGCTGGCGTCCCTGAGCCAGCAGCCGACCCAAGGTGAGCAGTTCGCCCGGAGCCGCGCCCTCGCGTACCGTGATGGCACCCACGTCGAGTGTCAGCAGTGCCCGCAGCAGGTCACCCAAGAGAGGGTCCTCGACGGCGGCCTGCCGATCGATGGGGACCCCCTCAAGAATCATGGTGCCCTCGATCACGCGACAGAGCATGGCACCTTCGCGTGAGCGTGCCGTGAGCTGGCGCAGCGCCTCACGAACCGCCGACACATCGGGACTCGACAAATCGATCGCGGTAAGACTCACGTCGACGGCTGCATTGTCCCGTTGCAGTGCGGCAAGTCTTCCCACAAGCAGTCCCAGCCCGCGTGCCACCGACCGCGACGCCCGTCCTTCCGACGCCACCCGCACGGCGCCCGAATCCGGCGTTCGGGCGGTGGGAGTCTTTCGGGCGTGCAGGCCGGGGTGGGTCATGGTGGGAAAGTACCGACTTGGCGACGGATGCACAGAGGGAGAGACGGGAGACGGGAGACGGGAGACGGGAGACGGGCTATCGTTCGCGCATGACGTTGCCAATGCCTGTACCGCGTGCTGAGGGGTTCACCGCCACCACCGACGTTCCGTTGTATTGGCGCGAAGACGGCCCTTCCGGTGCGCCACCTGTCGTGGTGTTGCATGGTGGCCCCGGTGCGCATCACGACTATCTCTATCCGCAGATGCTCGCACTGGCCGCCACCCATCGCGTAATCACATACGACCAGCGCGGGGGTGGTCGTTCGAGGACGGACGACCCGGTGCCCATCACCTGGCACACGCAGGTGGACGATCTGTCGATGGTACTGCGTGAGTTCGGACTGGAATCGCCGGCGATCGTGGGATACTCGTGGGGAGCACTGTTGGCCATGCTCTACGCCATCCAGGGCCTCACGCGTCACACCATGCCGCCCCTCGGACGGATGGCGCTTATCTCGCCGGCGCCCATCACCCGAGACTGGCGGGACCAGTTTGAAGCGGAATTGCTGGCGCGACAGCGGGGACCGGTCATTCACCAGCTGCGCGCCGAGCTGTCCGCCAGCGGTTTGCGCGAAACAAACATGGCCGCGTATCGCCAGCGCAGCTTCGAGTTGAGTGTGGCCGGGTACTTCGCCAATCCGCGCCTCGCCGAATCGCTGACCGCCTTCCGCGTCACGGGCAGGGTCCAGGCATCCATCTGGGAGAGTCTGGGAGATTTTGACCTGACCAGCGAACTCCGCGCCGTTTCGCGTGCCGTCCGGCGACCCGTACTCGTCGTTCATGGGCGCAACGACCCGATCCCGCTGGTTTCAGCGGAGGCTGTGGCCGCCGCGCTGGATGGGCAGCTGGTGGTACTGGACGATTGCGGTCACGTGCCGTATGTCGAGCAACCCCGGAAGCTGTTCGACGCGATGCTGCGTTTCCTGTCCTGATCGTCTCCTCGCTCTGAGCCGCGCACTCCATGCTGCCATTCGGGACTGTCACGCAAACGGTGCTGAGCACCATCGATGTCGACGAGCGCCAGGTGCGTGTCTCGTTGCACATCGCGCACGACGGGGTGGAGTTCGTGGGTCGACTGTGGTTCGCCGAATCGACCTGGACGAACTCCGGCATCCCCGACCGAGGCATTCTGCCCGGACGCACGGAAGGCGAGGTGCTGGCGTTGGCCCGTCGTCTCCGGCCCGACGAACTGCTGCAGCGCTACCGCCGGGCCAACGCGGAGAAACGTCGTTTCCACGGTTTGCGTCGACTGACCATGGAAATGCTCTCGAAGATTCGCTACCTGAATCAAGTCGCGGTCAGCATGCGCAGCGGGCTCTTGGATCGCGACGCAGCTGCCCAGGAAATGCAGCTGACCGAACAACAACTCACGGAACTGGTGAAACAGGCGCGCGTGCTGGCGGGCGTCGAGGGGTAGTACATCCTCGCCGCTGCTCCAGGGCGACGCGGCGGCGTCATGGAGTCCGCGTCATGCCGTTACCCGTACTCGGCGCTAGATTGCGTCCATGAATTGCCGGAGCGCGGCCCACGCCCTGACGCAAATCGCCACGCTGCTGGAGTTGCACGGCGAGGAGCGATCGAGTGTGCGCGCCGTGCAGGTGGCCGCGCGAGCCGCGCTGTCGGCTGGCGAACACGATCTGGCGCTCGCGATCGGTGACGGCCGCATCGACATGTCAGCGCTCGCGCCTTCAGCGATCGACGTGTTGAACGACCTGGCCGAGTCGAACGGCTCGGCGCTGCTGGAGAGGCTGCAGGAAGAAACCCCCGAGGGTCTGCTGGAAATGCTGCGCGTTCCCGGGTTGGGACCCGCGCGCATTCGACAGATTCACGAGGGGTTGCACATCGAGACCCTGCAGGATCTGGAGCAGTCGGCGCGCGACGGACGCCTGGCGGCACTGCCCCGTTTCGGCGACCGCACGGCAGACAAGGTCCTCAAGGGCATCGCCGACCTGCGCGGAACGGGTGCGTATGTCTTGTGGCAGCATGGGCGCGCGGAAGCCGAGCGCGCCCGCAGCGCCATCGCCGCGCATCCTGACGTCGTGCAGGTGGAGATTGCCGGCGCGATCCGTCGACGGATGGAACTGGTGCGGGATATCCAGCTCGTCGTGGCGGTTCGCGGATCGCCGTCTGGTGTGGCCGCCGCGCTCGCGCATATGCGTGGTGTGCGTGAAGTCCTTGGCGAGGGTGGGCGCGCGCTGACGTTGCGAATGGACGATGGCGTGTCACTCGACCTCGTCTGTGTGCGCCCGGACCACCTGGCGCTGGCGCTCTGGCGCACCACCGGGAGCACGGCGCATGTGCGGGAGTTGGTGGAGCGCGCCACCGCCGCTGGACTAGTGCTGGCAGGCGATGAGTTGCGCGGCGCGGACGGACGCGTGCTGCCGGTTACGCACGAGCGCGACCTGTATGCGCACCTGCAACTGGCCTACTGCGAGCCGGAATTGCGGGAGGGGGCCGGCGAGGTGACCGCCGCCGCACGCGATAGTCTGCCCGCGCTGGTCACCGAATCGGATCTCGTCGGCGCGCTGCACTGCCACTCGCAATACAGCGACGGCGGCGCCACAATCGCGGAGATGGCCTTTGCGGCGCGCGCCCATGGGCTGCACTACCTCGGCATCAGCGATCATTCGCAGTCAAACACCTATGCAGGCGGACTGTCGCGCGACGCCATTCTGGCACAGCACGCCGAAATCGATGCGCTCAACCTGGCGTACGATCGGGACGGCATGGCGTTTCGGGTGCTCAAGGGCATCGAGGCCGACATCCTGCCCTGCGGTCGTGTCGACTACGATGCCGAGTTTCTCGATCACTTCGACTTCGTGATCGGTTCGATCCACACCCGCTATGGCATGAATGAACAGCAGATGACCGATCGAGTCCTCAAGGCACTCGACGATCCTCACTTGACCATTCTGGGCCATCCAACCGGTCGCCTCCTGTTGGCTCGAGAGCCGTACGCGATCGATCTGCGGGCGGTCATCGAGAAGGCCGGGGCCGCGGGTGTAGCGGTGGAACTCAATGCCGATCCCCATCGACTTGACATCGACTGGCGGGCGTGCCGCATCGCCGCCGAGTGTGGCACGATGGTCTCGATTGGTCCGGATGCGCATGCACCGCAGGGATTCGAGAATCTGGCCATGGGTGTGGCCATCGCGCGAAAAGGGTGGCTGTCGGCCACGAACGTGCTGAACACGCGGAGCGCCGAACAGGTGCTGGCATTCGCGGCCGCACGGCGCGCGCTGCCGGTCTGAGCGCATGGCCAGAAGCCGCGGCGGCCCGCGACAGCCATTGTCGAGAAGCAAGCCTGGGAAGACCACCAGCCGCTCGACCACGAAGACGCCGACCGCGACATCCGTGGAGACCGTTGCGGTGTCGGCCCTGCGTCAGACAAGCCGTGCCCGTTCCGTTGGACGGAAGCCATCGCAGAAGGCACCCGCACTGGCGAAATCGCCTCGGACGAAGGCCGACAGGATGGCCATCGCCCACGTCGTTCTTGAGCGATTGCTGCGGGCGTATCCCGACGCGCATTGTGAGCTCGACCATCGCAACGCATTTGAATTGCTGTCCGCCACCATTTTGTCCGCGCAGTGCACCGATGTGCGAGTGAACCTGGTGACGCCAGCGCTCTTTGCGCGCTTTCCCGATGCTGCGGCCATGCGCTCGGCGCGGCTGGAGGACGTCGAAGACCTCGTGCGTTCCACCGGCTTTTTTCGCGCCAAGGCGAAGAGTCTGGTGGGGATGGCGGACGCCCTGGTCACGCGTTTCGGGGGCGAGGTGCCGCGCACCATCGCCGAGCTCGCGTCATTGCCAGGGGTCGGCCGGAAGACCGCCAATGTGATTTTGGGCAATGCGTTCGATATCAACGAGGGAATTGTCGTCGATACCCACGTGCAGCGTCTGGCTCGGCGATTAGGCCTGACGCGTGAGCCCGATCCCGTCGGGATCGAGCGGGAGCTGATGCCACTGTTCCCACAGGAGCGATGGGCAGTCCTCAGCCACTTGCTGATCTGGCACGGTCGGCGGGCGTGTCTGGCGCGGAAGCCGGCCTGCGGGATGTGCGTACTACGGGACGTCTGCCCAAGCGCGGAAGCCGTTTCGCCGCCCTCGGTTGAATCTCCCTCGGCGTAGTCAGTACATTTCGCCCCTTCCCCAACGAGGATTTTCCGTGGCAAAGCTGGCTACATTCGAAACCACCAAGGGCACGATCGTCGCGGAGTTGTTCGACGCCGAGGCCCCCAAGACCGTCGAGAATTTCGAGAAGCTCGCGAATTCGGGCTTCTATGACGGTGTGAAGTTCCACCGGGTGATTCCGGATTTCGTCGTGCAGGGTGGGGATCCGCTGTCGCGCGATCTTCCCGAGGGGGACCGACGGGTCGGCACCGGTGGTCCGGGTTGGCAGATTGCCTGTGAAACCAAGGGCAATCCGAAGAAGCATTCGGTGGGTGCGCTCTCGATGGCGCATGCCGGGAAGGACACGGGTGGCAGTCAGTTCTTCATGGTACTGAGCGAGTCGAACACGCGCCATTTGAACGGCGTGCATACGGTGTTCGGCCAGATCACGGAGGGCCTCGACGTCATGGCGACGATCGTGGCGAACGACGCGATGACGTCGGTTCGCGTCGCGGACGCGAAATAACCCTCACCACTTTCCTGCCATGTCACACGACCAATCCAACGGCGGGTCCGATAGGAGCGCCGCATTTGCGGGGCTGATCGGCGGCGCGCTGTTCATCGGCGCCATTCTGTACAGCATCGTCCTGTTGACGAACAATCACTTCAAGAACGAAGCGGGTGAGAAGAAGACGGGCGCCGTGGAGGCCCCGTCTGCGTCCGTAGTCGGCTGAGCACGGGAGGGAGACGACAGTCTCCCTCTTCTCGATATGGATTTTCCATATTCCAGCAATAGGTTACCTTGCGATGAAACAGAACACGGTTTAGAATCGTTTGAGAACTGACCGGTCAGTCAGTAACTGCTTTTAGGCACAATTCCATCTTCCGCGCTCACTTAGTGTCGATACCAGAACCGTCAGACGCTCGTCGGCGGCGCGATCCAGAGGCTCGGCCGCACCAGATTCTGGAGGCGGCGTTCTGCGAGTTTGGAGAGCATGGACTGGCCGGTGCCCGTCTCGATGACATCGCGCGCCGCGCCAACGTCGCCAAGGGCACTATCTACCTGTACTTCCCCAACAAGGAAGCGCTGTTTCGCGCCATGGTGCAGGCGACGACCATTGCCGCCCTTGAAACCGCCGAGGCGCGCCTCGCCTCGGTCGACAGCGAGAGCGCGACGGCCCAACTGCGATACGTGGCCTGCGGGTGGTGGGCGTTTCTGCGCACCGAACGCTTCCAGGTGGTGCAACGGCTGGTGATGGCCGAGTTGCCGCAGTTTCCGGACCTGATGCAGTTCTACGCCGATGAAGTAATGGCACGGGGCCGCCGGCTGATCGGCGCCATCATCGCCCGCGGGATCGCCTACGGCGAGTTCCGGCCACTTGATCCTGAGGTGGGGGCGCGCATGCTGTCCGCGCTCGCCATGACACACAGCCAGTGGTGCTCGCGTCGTCAGTTCTTCCCGGCGCTTATGCAGCGCACCGACGACGACGTCCGCGACGAGTTGATCGATTTCTACCTGCATGCGCTGCGCCCAGCCGCGGCGGTCGCCCCGTCCTCCCTGCCTTCTCCAACATGACATCCACCCGCACCCCAGCGTCGCGTGGCCCGTTGCCATCCGGGCTCACGCTCCTGATCGCACTCGCAGTGACTGGCGCGCCGCTCGGCGCACAAGGCACCGCACTCTCACTGGGCGACGCCGCTCGTCTGGCGGCCAAGCAGAGCGGGGGGGTCGAGGTGGCCCGCACACGTGTTGCGGCCGCGGAGGCGCGTGTGACCCAGCGTCGCGGCGCCCTGATGCCGGATCTTGCGGCTGGGATTCAACAGGCGTCGCGCACGACCAACTCCGCCACGTTCGGGTTTTCCTTTCGCGATCCCGCGGGTCGACCCCTGCTGAATCCGAATGGCGAAATCATTGGTCCGGTGCCCACGGTCGACGTGCGCTATCGCATCCAGCAGCCATTGCTGGACCTCGGCAATTTGGCGAAGTGGCGGGCGGCCCAGGCGGCCACTGACGCCGCGAGTGCCGACGTGAATGCGCAAGCGGAAGCCGCCGCGTCCGTAGCCGCCGCCATTTACGTCCGCGCTGCGCGGGCCGAGGCGCAGGTGGCGGCACGTGTTGCCGATTCGGCGCTGGCCGCCGATCTGCTGCGCATTGCCCGTGACCAACTGCAAGCGGGCGTAGGAATCGCCCTCGATGTCACGCGCGCCCAGTCGCAGCTCGCGTCCACGCGCGCGCAGATCATCATCGCGCGCAATGATCGTGATCGCGCCCTGCTGGAGCTCAAGCGGGCGATGGGGATGTCGCTCGATGCTGCGCTGACGCTGCGGGATTCGCTTGGCGCGCTGCCCGTGGAGGCCGTGGTGCCTGATGAAGCCGCCGCCCTCGACAAAGCGGGTCAATCGCGCGCCGACATTCGCGCACTGGTGGCGCAGGAAGCGGCGCAACAGCGGGCCATTTCGGCCATTCGGTGGGAGCGCACACCGCAGCTTGGCCTCATGGTGGATCACGGGGTCATCGGCAAGAACTGGGGACACCTGTTGTCGACCTACACGTGGGGCGTCCAGCTGTCGGTCGGGCTGTTCGACGGGTTCCGTCGCGAAGGCCGGGTGCAGGAGCAGCTCGCGGGAACGCGAGAGACCGATGCCCGACTGCGCGATCTGCGGGCCCAGAGCGCGCTCGATGTGCGGGCGGCGCTGCTGGACTTGTCAGCGGCGCGCGAGCAACTCGACGCGGTACGCGAGCGGCTGGCGCTGTCGGAGCAGGAAGTCGCGCAGGCGCAGGAGCGGTTTCGCGCCGGCGTGGCGGGCAACGCCGACGTCATCAGCGCCCTGCTGTCCTTGAATTCGGCGCGTACGCTGCGAAACGACGTTCTGGCGGCCTATCAGACGGCGAGAGTGAGCCTGGCGCGCGCCGTGGGCGGCGTCCGGGAACTCCCGTGAACCATGCCAACGCGGGGTGCCCGCCCGCCGTCGTTCGGAACACATCCTTCGCCATTCCGGCATTCACACGATCAGCCCCATGACCTCACCATCCCGTTCGGCGCGATTTCGCCTCCTGCTTCCTCTCGCGCTCCTTGCCGGCGCGGGGTACTGGGCCGTTCAACGCTGGTCGTTCGCCCGCACGCACGAAGCCACTGACAATGCGCAGATAGACGGCCACATCGTCCCGGTGGTCGCGAAAGTTGGCGGCTATGTCACGCAGGTCCGTGTTGGCGAGAATGCCCATGTGGCCGACTCCGGCGTGCTGGTGGAGCTTGACGCGCGCGAGTACGACGTGCGCCTGGCTCAGGCGGAGGCGGATCTGGCGGGCGCAATGGCGTCTTCGGGCGATCGGCGCAGCGAAGGCCAGGCCAGCGCCTTCCTCCGTACCGCATCGAGTCAACGCGAGGTTGGTGATGCACAAGTGATCGCCGCACGAGCCACCCTCACGAAGGCCACGGCCGACCTGACGCGCGCCAGAGAGTTGGTGGCGAAACAGATCATCAGTCTCGCGCAGCTGGATGCCGCGCAGGCCACGTACGACGCGGCCGTCGCGACGCTCACGGCGACCGAACGGTCGGTGAACGCCGCCACTTCGGGTGTCTCAAGCGCGCAGGCCGGCGTGCGGCTGGCGCAGGCGCGGTTGGCCGCCTCGCGTGCGGCCCGTGACAATGCCGCGCTGCAGCGTTCCTACACCCGCATCACCGCGCCAGTGAGCGGCATCGTGTCACGGAAGAGTGTGGAAGTGGGGCAATTGGTGCAGCCCGGGCAGACACTGATGTCGATCGTTTCCGACTCGGGCGTCTACGTCACCGCCAATTTCAAGGAAACGCAGCTGGCGCGCATTCGGGTTGGTCAGAAAGTGGAGCTCGAGATTGACGCGTACGGAGGCGAACACGCCGACGGCGAGATCGAGAGCATCGCGTCGGCCACCGGCGCCAAGTTCGCCCTGCTCCCACCGGACAATGCCACGGGCAACTTCACCAAGGTCGTGCAACGCGTGCCGGTGCGCATTCGCATCAGGCGGACGCTCGGCGCCGACCGACCGCTGCGGCCGGGCATGTCGGTCCAGGCCAACGTCATCGTCAAATAGGGACGCGCGTGGCCACCACGCTGCTGGACCTGCCCGCACTCGCGCCCGTGCAACCGGCCGCACGTGCGGTTGAAGATGATCCCTACAGGAACCGCTATCTCATCGCCATCGCGGTGACGCTGGCGGCCGTACTGGAGCTGGTCGACACCTCGATTGTCAACGTGGCCATCCCGCACATGATGGGCACACTGGGTGCGACCCTCGATGAGGTCGCGTGGGTGTCCACCTCGTACATCATTGCCAATGTGATTGTCATCCCGATGTCGAGCTGGCTGTCCGCGTATTTCGGACGCCGCCGTTATTTGACCGGATCGATCCTGCTGTTCGTGCTGGCGTCGTTCTTCTGCGGCGCCGCCACCACGCTCTGGGGGCTCGTGTTCTGGCGCGTCATCCAGGGGCTGGGGGGCGGGGCGCTGCTCTCGACGGCGCAAACCACCCTGTTCGAGTCGTTTCCACCACATGAACGTGGCATCGGTCAGTCGATCTTCGGAGTAGGGGTCATGGTCGGGCCGACACTGGGGCCGACGCTGGGCGGCTACATCGTGGACGCGTACGCGTGGCCGTGGATTTTCTACATCAACGTCCCGCTCGGACTCGGCGCGGCGTACCTCGTGTGGAGCTACGTCCGCAATGCCGCACATCAGGTGCGCGCCACGTCCATTGACGTCTGGGGCATCGTCTTGCTCGCCACATCGGTCGGGTCGTTGCAGTGGATGCTGGAACGCGGTGAGCGATTCGACTGGTTTGACTCGCGCTTTGTGGTGGGGTTGGCGCTCGTGAGCCTGACGTCGGCGATCCTGCTGGTGTGGCGTGAGCTCAGCGTGCATGAGCCCATCATCGACCTCCGCATTCTCAAGTCGCGGCAGCTCGCGCCGGGTGTCACGTTTGCGGCATTCCTGGGACTGGCACTGTACGGATCGGTCTTCGTGCTGCCGGTTTTCCTGCAGGCGCTGCACGGATACACGGCATGGCAGACGGGCCAAGTCATTCTCCCGGGCGCGCTGGCATCGGCCTTCACCATGGCGTTCGTCGGTCGGATCGCCGCGAAGGTGGACGCGCGTCCGATGATTGTGTTCGGTGCTTTCCTCTTTCTCTGGTCGATGTGGCTGATGTCGCAGCTCACGCTCGATTCGGGCCGGAACCAGCTGTTCTGGCCGCTGATCCTTCGCGGTGTGGGTCTCGGATTCCTGTTTGTGCCGCTGACCAGCGCAACAGTGGCGGGGTTGCCCATGAAGTCCATGGGTCAAGGCACCGGATTGTTCAACCTGATGCGTCAACTGGGCGGGTCGCTGGGTATTGCCATCATGGCGACCATGCTGTCGCGTCTCACCAAGGTGGAGAAAGCCGTGCTGACCGACCATGTTGGCGCCAGCGACCCGGCCACGCTCGATCGGTTGGCGACGCTGGCGCGCGGGATGATGGCACGTGGCATGGACGCCGCGGTCGCAAAACAGCAGGCGCTGATGATGATCGATCGTCAGATCGCCGCCCAGGCCAGCGTCTTGGCGTTTTCGCGGCTGTATCTGGTCAGCGGATTGCTGCTGGTGGCCGCCCTGCCGCTGCTGTTGATCTGGAAGACCGGCCGAGCGTCGGGAGCCAGCGGAGAGATTCCGCACTAGGCCGAGGCGACGCAGGGGGATGTGGTTGGGCGTCTTCCGTCTCCCTTCTCCCGTCTTCAGTCTCCCAAACACGTCTCCTCCGTGTTTCCTTTCGATCCATGCCCCAGCCAACCCGCGCCGCCGCCCTGGCGCTCGTCCATGAGTGGACGCAATCCGAGTCGCTTCGCAAGCACATGCTGTCTGTCGAGGCGGCCCTGCGCGCCTATGCGGCTCGCTTTGGTGAGGACGAGGAGCTCTGGGGCGTGACCGGGCTGATCCACGACTTCGATTACGAGCGGTTCCCTAACAATGCGCTCGCCGCCGACGTCGAACATCCGGCAGAGGGTGTTCGGCATCTGCGGACGTTGGGATGGCCGGAAACCATTTGTGACGCGGTCCTTGGGCATGCGGACTACACGGGCGTGCCCCGCACCAGTCTCTTGGCCAAGACCCTTTTCGCGTGCGACGAGCTGACCGGCCTGATCACGGCTTCGGCGCTGGTCAAACCGTCGCGGGCCGTGGCCGACGTCGACGTGCCAGGAGTTCGCAGGAAGATGAAGGACAAGGCGTTTGCACGAGGGGTCAATCGGGACGATGTCATCCAGGGGGCCGAAGCACTCGGGGTGCCGCTGGACGAGCACATCGGTGTGGTGCTGGCGGCCATGCAAGGGTCGGCGGCAACCCTCGGGCTTGCGGGGATTCCCGCCGCGCCGGCCGATGATTCAACGGCGTCCGGCCGCGACGCGTAATTCCCGTGAAGCCTCAACGCCCAGTGACCTCACTTGCCTTCCCCGTAGCCGGTTCGATTTTCCCGTCAGGAAAGCACGTGGCGGAAGGGGATCCGGGGGGAGAGGGTGACGACACCGAGCGTGGGGGGCGGAGTGCGGAGGTCGTGGTGCCGCTGCCAATCGAGGCAGACCGGCCGGAGGAAAGGGTGGCGCCGCTTGGCGCTGACGCGCTCGCAGAACGCGCGTTGGTGCTGGCGGCTCAGGGTGGAGACAGTGCGGCGTTTGCGGGGTTGGTGCATCGGCATCAACGGCGGGCTTATGCGGTGGCACGAGCCATCGTGCTGTCGCATGACGACGCTGAAGACGCCGTACAAGAAGGATTCCTGCACGCGTTTCGCGCGCTTGAACGATTTCGACCGGAGCAGGCGTTTGGCGCCTGGCTGCACCGGATTGTTGCAAACGCCGCGCTGGACATCGCGCGGCGCCGGAAAGTGCGGGACGCGGACGAGTTGCCGGAGACACTGTCGTCTCCGCATCGCGACCCCGCGGAAGCGGATGAGTTGCGCTCACGATTGGCGAGCGCGCTCAGCACGTTGGGTGAACGGCAGCGCGCCGTGATCGTGTTGCACGATGTGGAAGGCTACAAGCATGCGGAGATCGGAACGCTCCTCGGAATTCCCGAAGGCACCGCCCGATCAGACCTGCACCATGCCCGGGCGCACTTGCGGCGCCTGCTGGGCAACTTGCGGAGCACGGAATGAAGGACTTCAAGCGGATCGACAACGAACGAAGCGCGGGCGCAGATCCCGACGTGACGGCGCTGTTGCGTGCCGCCTATGCGGCACCACCGGATGAGGGGTATTGGACGAGTCTCGAGCAACGTGTGCTCGCGCGCCTGAACGACTCGCCGGTCGTCGCCTGGTGGTCGGTGCTGGCCGAGTGGCGCACGGCGGGTGCGGTGGCCGCGACCATCGCCTTGTTGCTGGCGGGAGCCACCGTCGTTCGCGAAGTGACGCTGGAACGCACGGCGAGTGAAACCGTCGCCCGCGCGGCGATCGAATCGGGGGTCCCGGTCGATGACGCCACGTTCTCGTTTGGTGGCCGCATTCGGCTCCCGGCGGATGCGCCGGAGCGGTATCTCGACCCGTTCGACTACTAGCCACCACCGACGTCCCCGTGTCTACGCCTCCCCGTCCCAAGTCGCTTGCCCTGATGTTTCTGCTCGGGGCGTTTCTCGCCGGTGGCGCCGTCGGCTTTGCCGCCGATCGCGCCGTCACGCACTCGCGTCCGGCCCGTCAGTACGACGAGCGGGCGATGCGTGACGAACTCGCCAAACAACTGAACCTTTCGGCCGACCAGCGCCGGGTCATCGACTCGGTATTCGACTGGCGTCGCGCCCGCTCCAGGGAAATCATGCAGCAATATCGACCGACGCTCGATTCGGTACGTGACAGTGGTCGCGTGCTGATGATGCAGGTACTCGACACCGCGCAGCAGGCGCAATTCAAGGCGCTCATCGAGCGCAACAGGCGCACCGCGGACAGCGTGATGCGCACACGCGAGGGCAACAAATGACACGCCGCCTACCAGTCACAGTCTCCGTGCTGTTCGCCGGGGCGGTCCTGCTGGCCGCCCCGCTTGGCGCTCAGGCGGATGACGGCGCACGCCCGGTCACGCTGCAGGAAGCCATTGATCTCGCCATGCGCAACGCGCCGGCGGCAGTACAAGCGCAGGGACTCGACCGCACGGCCGGCGCCGCCCGTCGACAGGCCATTGCCGCGTATGTGCCGACGCTCAACTTGACGGCGAGCAGCGGGCACACGCAGGGCACCACGATCAACAACTTCAACGGCCAGCTGACCGCTCTGAGCGGCAACCCGTGGAGCTACGGTAACGGCCTCGGCATGAATCTCGAACTCTTCGACGGTGGTCGTCGGTGGTCCGAGATCAGTCGAATTCGTTCCACGGCGGAAGTCGCTGATATCTCGGCGATCTCGGCGCGGTTCGATGCGTCCTTGCAGGTCAAGCAGCAGTACTATGCCGCGCTGGCGGCACGCGAGTCGGAAGCGGCCGCGCGAGCGCAGCTCGAGCAAGCCGAACAGCAACTTCGCGCCTCTTCGGCGCGAGTCGCGGCCGGTGTCGTGACGCGCTCGGATTCCCTGCGCTCGGCGATTCAGGTGGGCAACGCGCAGCTGGCGGTGCTCACGGCGCAGAACGATCTGCGCGTGGCCAACGCCACGCTCACCCGTGTGGCGGGTTCCACCACGACTATCACGGCGTCACCCGCTGATACGCTGGACGCGCAGGCCCCACTGCCTTCGGAGTCCGAACTCGCGGCGCTGTTGATGCAGGGACCGTCGGTGCGCCTCGCCGAAGCGAATGTGCTGGTGGCGCGGGCGGCCAAGCGCACGCAGCGCTCCTCGTATCTGCCCACGCTGACGATGGGCTACAACTACAACTTCAGTGACAACAGCCGCAGCTTTGCCGGTCGCAACCTGCTGCTGGTGGGCGGCAACAATGCCAGTCGCCAGACGTTGAACTTCAACATCTCGTATCAGGTCTTCAACGGCTTTACACGAGAATCGCAGAGTGTGCAGCTCGATGTTTCGCTGCGAAATGCCGAAGCACAGGCCCGCGATGCGCGCCTGGCCGCGCGCGCCAGCCTGACCTCGCTCCTGCGTGCCGTCCAGAACGCGCAGGCGCGGACGACCGTGCAGTTGGCGGCTATTGCCGCGGCGGAGGAAGACCTGCGCGTGCAGCAGCAACGCTATGCGCTCGGCGTTTCCACGTTGCTTGACCTGCTCACCTCGCAAACAACGCTCAATCAGGCGCGCCAATCGCTGATCCAGGCGCGATTCGATGGTCGTGTGGCTCGCGCGCAGCTGTCCTCGCTGGTCGGCCGGCCGCTATGAAACGCTCATTCCTAATGCACCGCGCATCCCTCGCGACGGATCGGTCCGTCGCCGCGGGTTCTCCCCGTCAAAGAGCCGTCGTCGTGACCCAACGTGCCCATCGCTCCACTGCCTCCACACTTCTGCTCGTCGGCGCTGTGCTCAGCAGTGGCCTGCTATCGGCCTGTGCCGCCAAGAAGGAAGCCGCCCCCGTCATCACCAACCTGGTCGTCGAGCGCCGCACCATTGTGGTGAATGCGCAGGCGACCGGTGCGGTGGAACCGATCAACGTCATCGAAGTGAAATCGAAGGCGTCGGGACAGATCACCAAGATCCCCGTCGAGACCGGAACACAAGTGCGGGCCGGCGACCTGCTGGTGCAGGTGGATACACGCGACGTGCAGAATCAATACGATCAGGCGAGCGCGGACTTGCGAAGCGCCAAGGCCAGTATCGAGATCGCCGAGGCGGCCAAGAAGCGCGCCGATGAGATGTTCAAGTCGCGCGTCATCACCACCCCGGAGTACGAGAGCGCCCAACTGGCCCTGACCCAGGCCCAGGGCCAGATCGTCCGCGCCACCACCAACCTGGACCTCGCGAAACAGCGTTTGGAGGACGCCACGGTGGTCGCGCCGGTGAGTGGCACGATCATCGACAAGCCCGTGTCGCTGGGTCAGGTGATTGCGTCGGCCACCGGCTCGGTGTCGGGCGGTACCACGCTGCTCAAGATGGCCGACCTCACCAAGGTCCGCGTGCGCGCGCTGGTGAACGAGACGGATATCGGCAACGTGCGCGCGGGCCAGACGGCACGGGTCACCGTCGACGCGTATCCCGAGCGTCCGTTCATGGGGGTGGTTGAAAAGATTGAACCGCAGGCCGTGGTGCAGCAGAGCGTGACGATGTTCCCGGTGATCGTATCGCTGGACAACAGCGAAGGCTTCCTGAAGCCCGGCATGAACGGCGAAGTCTCCATGAACGTCAACCGCCGCGAGAACGTCATTGCGGTGTCGAACGATGCCGTGCGCACCGTGCGCGAGGCGGCCACCTCCGCAGCCTTTGTCGGCTTGAACCCGGATTCGGTGCAGGCGCAGGTGCGCGAGATGCAGGCCGCGATGGGGAATGGTCGTGGCGGAGCGCCAGATGCCGGCGGCATGGGACAACCCGCTGGTGATTCGCCCGCCGCGAAGACGGTTGATGCGGCGGGGCAGAAGCCGACGGGCGCGCCCATGGGCGGTGGCCGCCCCTCCGGTAGTGGCGATTCGCAGGGTGGACAGCGCCCGCGCCGCAGCCGTGGCGACAGCAGTGGCGGAATGAGTGGCACCACCGGCGGAAGCGGCACGGGTGATTCGGGACGTGGACGTCGTCGCGGCGGCAGTGATAGCGCTGGTGCGATGGGCGGCGGCACGGGACGCGCAGGTGGCAGCCGGAACGCCATGGGCGGTGGTGCCCCGGCCGCGATGGGCGCTGGCATGCAAGGTGGGCGTCCAGGTGGCGTGACGCGCGTGCGCACCGCGCTGGTGTTTGTACAGATCGGCGAGGGCAAGTACGAGCCGAGGCTCGTGCGTCTTGGAGCGGCGGACTATGACTACTCCGAGGTGGTCTCGGGGTTGAAGGAAGGCGAGAAGGTCGCCTCGCTCTCGGTTGCGGCGCTCCAAGCCAAGCGTGATCAGGCGAACGACCGATTCCGCACGATGACGGGCGGCGGTGGTATCCCTGGTACCCAAACACAGGCGCCGCGTGGCGGCGGCGGTGCGCCAGGTGGTGGTGGTGGTGGCGGCGGACGTCCGCCCGGAGGCAACTGATGCTGTTCCTCGAGGTCTTTCGCATTGCGCTGGTGGCGCTTCGCGCCAACAAACTGCGTTCGCTGCTCACCATGCTCGGTATCGTCATTGGCGTTGGCGCCGTGATCGCCATGGATGGCATCGGCCGTGGCGCGCAAAGCCAGATCAAGGCGCGTATTACCTCGCTGGGGACCACCCTGCTGACGGTCCAGGCGGGTCAGGTTCGTGGCATGGGCGGCATCGCGTCGGGCTCCGATCGTGCCAAGATGACCATGGCCGATGCAGCGGCGCTTGAGGAGCAAGGCACCAAGATCACGGCCGTGCAGCCCGAGATGACGCGAGACCTGCAGATCCAGTTCAACTCCAAGAATGCCAGCACCCGCGTGGTGGGCACGTCGGCCAACTACCTCGAGGTTCGCAAGTACGAACTCGAGGGCGGACGCATGTTCACCACACAGGAAGATGCCGGCAAGCAGCGCCTGGTCGTGCTGGGTCCGGCGGTGTTGACCAATCTGGGCATCGAGAATATCGAGGCGATCATCGGCGAGAGCGTACGCGTGCGTGGCATTCAGTTCACCGTCATCGGCGTGCTCAAGTCCAAGGGACAGGCGTCGGCCTTCGGCAATCCGGACGACCAGATTCTGATACCCCTCAATACCGCGCGTTTCCGCGTATTGGGCACCGACCGCGTCGGATCCATTTCGGTGCTGGCGCAGTCGGAAGAGATGATTCCGGAAGCGATGGCAGACATTCAGAAGATCTTGCGGCGCCAGCATCATCTGGCCCGCGAGAAAGACGATGACTTCAATATCCGCAATCAGGCCGACTTCCTCACCACGGCGGCCGAAACCAGCAAGGTGTTCAGCTCGCTGCTGGCCGGCATCGCGTCGGTATCGTTGCTGGTCGGTGGCATCGGGATCATGAACATCATGCTGGTATCTGTCACCGAGCGTACGCGCGAGATCGGTGTACGGAAGGCACTTGGCGCGACCAAGCTGAACATCCTCTTCCAGTTCCTCATCGAGGCCGTGGTGCTGTGCCTGCTGGGCGGGGCGATCGGCGTATTGATGGGTGCTGGTGGTGGGATGGCCATGACCAAGTTCTTCAATTTCAAGACCGAGATCTCCTCGCAGTCGGTGGTGTTGGCCTTTGCCTTTTCCGCCGCGGTCGGTGTGATTTTTGGCGTCTGGCCCGCGCGCCGGGCGGCGAGTCTCGACCCGATTACCGCGCTGCGATACGAGTAGGCTGCGTGTGCGCGCGCCAATGGCGCTCGCACAGTGACGAACTGAACCGCCCGGCCGATCACCTCGTCGGCCGGGCGGTTCAGTATTTGAAAGATCGCCGCCGGCGTATTCTGCAATCTCGGCATTGGTGGCAAATTCACGCATGCCTGCCTCCGTCCGCCGTTTCATGCCGATTGCCTGCGCCATCGCCGCCATCGGCCTGGCGTGCCTGCCGCGGCTCACGCAGGCTCAAACCTCGCAAACCGGCGGCGTGCAGGCCCGCGTGTCGGTGCGCGACGGAACCCCGCTGGGCGACGTAACCGTGCGGCTGCAACAACCGGACGGATCGTATGCACGATCGGTCCGCAGTGACAGCCGAGGCGACGCGCGGTTTGCCTTTATCCAGCCGGGCGTGTACACCCTGGAGGCGCGACTGATCGGCTATCGGCCGCTGTCCGTCAGCGCCGTCGTCGTGCGCGCCACCGAGACCACGCGCCTCGCGTTGACGCTTGACGCCGCGCCGACCGAACTCGCACCAATCTCGATAAGCGCGTCGAAAGTCACCATCAATCGCACCACGACGGAATTCACCTCGTCGCTGGGCGCGCGCGAACGCGAGTTGCTGCCCACGGCACGCAATACGAACGATCTCATTGCATTCACACCAGGCTCGCGGCCAGGGCAGATTTTCGGTGGATCCACCAATCAGGCCAACTTGTACCAGTTGGACGGCGTGACGGTCAACGCACCGGGAACCGGTGGCAGTTTCCTGCTCCCGAATGTGGACTGGCTTGAGGATTTCAAGGTCATTGCGCTCGGCGCGGGCGCGGAGTACGGCAACTTTCAGGGTGGTCTGATCAACATGGTCACCAAGAGCGGCAACAACACGCTGCAGGGCGCGATGCGTGCGTTCGCGGAATCGCGGGCCTTCAACGCCAGCAACGTGAACGCGTTTGAGAACGGTTCGGAGCAGGCAGGTCGTCAGGAGCTCAATGCGGAGGTCCGCGGCCCCCTCATCCGCAACCGCTTGTATTTCTTTCTCTCGGGTCAGGAAGCATTGGCCAGCCAGCGACTGGTCGATTTCCGGTCAACCACCCGTGGCCGTATCGCGTGGTTGCCAACAACCATTGATCGCCATGAGCAGAAGTACTACGGCAAGATGACCTGGCAGGCGACCCCGCGCGACATCATCAATGCCTCGCTTGGACTCGACAACCTGTCGCGGGAACGTGTCGGGCTCAACGGATACGACGATGTCGACGCCACCGCGCGCGGACGCTCACCAGCCACTTTCTATCAGGCGAACTGGCAGCGCACGCTGGGCGAAAAGAGCTTTCTGGAAGTGAAGTTCTCGGGCTACACGGGCGCGGATGATCAATTGCCGTACCATGGCAGCGGGCAGCCATCGATCCGGCTGTTGGATGTGAGCGGCACGCCGCAATTCGTGAATGGCATCTGGACGCGCACGAACCGTCCGGACACCAAGAGTCTCGCCGTCAACTTCGACCGTTACCTCAACACGGGCTGAGTGCAACATCAGTTGCGACTGGGCGGTGACTTCGGGGTGGGAGATTGGCGTGAACAGCGTACGCGAAACGGCGGGCTGTCGTGGTATACCCAGCCACGCGCCGGCGTGACGTTCAACCCGTTGGACGCACAGACCTGGGGACCGATTCCCAGCGTCGGCGGCGGGATCTACGCGACGGCCGATACCGGTGGCAGCATCGATCTGGATGCACGATCCACCAACTCGGCGATCTACCTGCAGGACTACATTCGCGTCTCCGATCGCATCACGATCAACGCTGGCGTGCGAGCCGGCTCCTGGACCGGCTCGATCACGCCGGGACACGGCGGCGGCTCGCGTGGGACCGCGACGTTCACCGCCATTCAGGCGACCGGGCTTGATCCGCGCGTCGGCGCCACCTTTGATGTCACCGGCCACGGGACCCTGGTCGCCAAGGCGCATTGGGGTCGTTACCACCAGAATCTCTTTGCGTTGTTCTTCGACCGGGCCCCCGGCGCCAACGCGTTCACGCAGGTGGGATTCTGTGACTGGAAGACCACCAATGCCACACGCCCCGAACCGACGCGCGCCTACAGTGCAAGCGAGCTCGCGACATCGGCCGCCTGTCGACCGGGGAATTCCATTTTCAACGAAGCCAAGGGTTTCGAGAACTATCGGCAGCCGTATATGGACCAGGTCACCGTGGGTCTCGAGAAATCGATCACGTCCAAATTGAAGGCGGAAGCGCTGTACATCACCCGCGCGAACAAATCGATCCTGGCATTGGTGGATCGCAATGCCGCACGGAACTGGCGGCCGCTGCGCGATGTGTATGTGTACGATGGGTTCGGGAAAGTGCTGGATGCGAACGGACAGCCGCTCAAACTCCCGGTGCTTTATGTGCGTGCCGATGACCTGCGACGCCGGCTGGTCTTCGGCACGCAGTTCAGCAATCAGATTCCGGGCTACACGCAGGCGGACACGCTGACCATGCCGTCGACGTACGTGCAGGACTTGGTGATCACACCGGTTGACGAGGCCAGCCGCACGTTTCAGCAGATTCAGCTCGGACTGACCGGTGAATTCGCCACGTGGTCCTTCACCACCACGGTGGCGCGAACGCACCTGGACGGCAATGTGTTCAGTGTCAACGGTTACTTCAATCCGGACGGGCAGGATAACGGGCCGTTCGTGGAGCCCAACCGGGCGCTCAACTACTACGGCGCGCTGGACAACTATTCGCCGTGGGATCTCAAGGCCCGCGTCACGGGGCGGCTCCCGTTGCATCTCGAGGGGGGTGCGTTCTTCACGATGCGCACCGGTGATCGCTGGACGCCGAACTACACCCTGGCCAGGGAACCCAACTATCGAATGCTTTCTCCACAAGGTGAAGAACTGACGCTGAACCGCGACCTGTTCACCGGAGTCAGTGGCCAACAGCTGTTCACCGAGTCGCGCGGATCGCGACAACTTCCGACTCAGGTGTCGCTCGATCTCCGTGTCCAGCGTTCGGTTCCGGTGCGCGGCAACGAGTTGGTGCTGGGTTTCGAGCTATTCAACGTGTTCAACGGGCAGTCGGCATCGGAAGTGAAGACGTCGGTGAATAACCAGACGGCCGGTGACCCCACATCACTGGCCGGCGCGGTGCGGCTGCGGCAGCAGCCGTTGACGCTCCGATTGAGCACGCAGTGGCGGTTCTAACCGTGCGTTCCGTGCGCTTGACCGATGGTGCCGCTGGCCTCAATCCCCGGCTGCCGGCACCAGCCCGCCTTGCACGGCTCGAACGTCCTTCACCCGTTTCTTCCGATGCTGCAGCCCGTCGAGATAGGTGTACACCACCGGCGTCACATACAGCGTCACCAGCTGCGAGAACATCAGTCCGCCCACGACAGCCAGCCCCAATGGCTGGCGGGATTCTGCACCCGCGCCAAGGCCGAGCGCAATCGGGAGCGTGCCCATCAGGGCCGCCATCGTCGTCATCATGATCGGGCGGAACCGCACCCGTGCGGCTTCGACAATCGCTTCCATCGCGGACATGCCGCGCTCGCGCTCGGCTTCAATGGCGAAATCGAGCATCATGATGGCGTTCTTCTTCACCAACCCGATCAGCATGATCACGCCGACGTAGGCGTACACGCTCAAGTCCTTGCCGAAGATCAGCAGCGTTGCCAGCGCACCCACCGCCGCGAAGGGCAGGCCGGACAGAATGGTCAGGGGATGGATGTAGCTCTCGTACAAGATGCCCAACACGACGTAGATCACGAAGATCGCCACCACCAGCAGGGCCAGCAGTCCGCTCTGCGCCTGCGCAAACGCCTGCGTATCGCCCGACAGCACGCTGGACACATCACTGGGCAGGGTATTGCGCGCTTCACGCTGCACCGCATCGACGGCCGTGCCCAGGGCGACGCCGGCGCGCAGGTTGTAGGAGATGGTGACGGCGGGCAGCTGTCCGTTATGCTGGATGGACTGTGGGCCGACTCCCTTGGTGAATTTCGCGACGGCTCCGAGCGGGATCAGATTGCCGGTTTGGGAACGGACGAACAGCTGACTCAATGCCGTGGGGTCCCGCTGATACTCCGGCTTGAGCTCCATGATCACCCAATACTGGTTGGTCTGCGTGAAGATCGTGGAGATCTGTCGCGATCCGAAGGAGTTGTAGAGCGCCTGTTCGATCTGCGTGGCCGTGACGGCCAGCGCTGACGCGCGCTCGCGATCGATCTCGATGCCCACCTGCGGATTGCCCACCTGCAAGTCGCTGGAGATCCCTTCGATTTCGGGCAGGTCGCGCAGGCGCTGCTCGAGCAGGCGGCCCGCCGTATACAACTGGGCGATATCCGAGCCCTGCAAGGAAATCTGATACGAACTGTTGCCGCGACGACCGCCGATGTTGATTGGCGGCGGATTGCGGAAGAAGACCTGGACGCCGGGAACGCGCGATGTGGCGCGCGTGAGATCACGCATGATCTGGTCGACGTGCGGGCGTTGTCCGCGCGGCTTGAGCGTCATCTGCAAGCGACCACTGTTACTGCCGCCGAATCCGCCGCCCAGTGACCCAAGGACAAAGGCCACGTTCGTGTCGGCGCGGACGATCTCGGCCACCGCGCGCACCTTGGCCACCATGGCGTCATACCCGACACCTTCCGGGCCTTCAATCGACCCGGACAGACGGCCCGTGTCTTCCGATGGGATGAATCCCTTGGGAATGATCATGAACAACCCAACCGTCGTCGCCATCATGGCGGCGCCGAACAGCATCGTCATTCCGCGATGCCGCATGATCCACCCCAGAGAGCTCACGTATCCGCGCTCGCTGGCCTGATACAGGCGCTCAACGGAACGCCACTTGCCCTCGGACGAGGAATGGCCCTCGCCCTGGCGCAGGAAGCGCGCACAGAGCATGGGGGTCAACGTAAGCGATATGAACCCGGACACGAGGATGGCGACGCCAATGGTGACGGCGAACTCGCGGAACAGGCGACCCACCAACCCGGGCATGAAGAGCAGTGGAATGAACACCGCCACCAACGACACGGTCATCGACAGAATCGTGAAGCTGATTTCCTTCGACCCGTCGAGGGCGGCCTGCATGGGCGTCTTGCCCATCTCGAGATGTCGAAAGACGTTCTCGAGCATGACGATGGCGTCGTCGACGACAAATCCGACGGCCAGTGTCAGCGCCATGAGCGACAGGTTGTCCAGGCTGAAGTCGAGCGCCCACATCACACAGCAGGTGCCGATGAGCGAAAACGGCAGCGCCAACGACGGAATGACGGTTGCGCGCACGTTGCGCAGGAACAGGAAGATCACCATCACGACCAGCGCGAGCGTGATGCTCATCGTGATCTTGACGTCGTTCACCGATTCCTCGATCGAGTCGGCCTTGTCGTAGATCTTTTCGACACGGATGCTGGCCGGCAGCTGCGGCTTGAGCAGCTCCAGCGCGTCGTGGACGCCTCGCGATACCGCCACGGTATTCACGCCTGGCTGGCGAATGATGGACAGCGAAATGTTGCCGCGCCCGTTCAGTTCACTCAGGCCGCGCTGGTTCTGCAAGTCGTCCAGCACGTTGCCCAGGTCACCCAACCGTACCGGGGCGTTGTTGCGATACGCGACCACCAATTGGCGGTACTGGGCGGCATTCTTGAGCTGGCCGCTGGCCTGCACCGTGAACGACTGATTGGGACCCATCAGCACGCCGCCGGGCAGGTTGGAGTTGCCCGCCTGCACCGCCTGCTGCACCTCGTCGATGCCAATGCCGCGCGCCACCAGCGCGCCCGGATCAAGCTGAATGCGCACGGCGTACTTGGCCGATCCGAACACCTGCACCTGCGCCACGCCCGACACCGTCGAGAGGCGTTGGCCGACAAACGTTTCGACGTACTCATTGAGCTCCGTACGGGTCATCTGATCCGTACTGAAGCTGTACATCGCGATTGGCTGATCGGCCGCATTCGCCTTGTTGTACGAGGGCGGATTGATGCCTTGCGGCAACTGCCGCAGCGTCTTGGAAATGGCGGACTGGACGTCTGCCGCGGCCTTGTCGATGTCGCGCTCCAGATTGAACTGGAGGGTGACATTGACGCTGCCCTGCGAACTCGACGAGGTGATGTTGTCGATGCCCGAGATGGTCGAAAACTGCTGCTCGAGCGGTGTGGCCACCGACGTCGCCATGACTTCCGGGCTGGCGCCCGGCAACGACGCATTCACCGTGATGGTGGGATAATCGATGGTGGGCAGATCGCTCACCGGTAGCCCGCGATACGCGATGATGCCGAAAACGAGAATGCCGATCATGACCAGCGAGGTCATGACCGGCCGCTTGATCCAAATGGCGCTCATGTTCACGGTGAATTGCCTCCGCGACCACCAGTTTGCCCGCCACCGCGCCCGCTGCGCCCGCCACGTCCACCACGCCCCCCACGTCCACCGCCCGCACTGGGAACGTTCGAGCGCAGCTCAATCTTGGCCCCGTCGCTGAGCTTGTTTTGTCCTTCGACAATCACCTGCTCGCCGCCGACGAGCCCGCTGTCCAACTTCACGGCACCGCCGGTTTGCCGACCCACTTTCACGCCCACGCGCCTGGCCGTACCACTGTCCACCACATAGACAAACGATCCACTGGCAGTGGTGACCACGGCTTCTGCGGGAACCGTGACCGCATTGCTGTCGATCGACAACTCCAAACCAACGGTCACGAACTGACCGGGCCAGAGATTGCGATCCTCGTTCGCCACGCGCGCCTTGAGCAGCACCGAACCTGTCGCGCGATCGACGACGTTGTTGATGAACGTCAACATGCCCGTCGTCCGCAGCGTGCTGTCGCCGACATTCGGCTGCACCGAAACCGTCAAGGGCTTGTCGAGACCGGCGCGACTGCGCATCTCCACGAAATCACGCTCCGGCACACTGAAGCGCACAAACACGGGTCGCAGTTCGTTGATCGTCACCAGCGGCGGATCGGCCTGCGCGCGCACCAGATTGCCCGCCTTGATGGCGAGTTGACCGGTCCGGCCGGCAATTGGCGCGCGAATCGTGGTGTTGTCGAGGTCGAGTTGCGCGCGCTGCACGGCGGCGCGATCAGCGGCGACGGTCGCCCCCAACGCGTTGACATCGGTGAATGCCTGATCGACCTGCTGCTTGGTGATGTACCCGTCCTTCGCCAGACCGGCAAAGCGCGTGGAGTCGCCGCGCGCACGCGACAACTGGGCCTCATCTCGCGCCAGCGTGCCGCGCACGCGATCGAGTTCCGCGCGAAACGGGCGCGAGTCGATCTGAAACAGCGTCTGTCCTGCGCGCACCTCATCGCCTTCGGTAATGGCCACGTTGGTCAGCATACCCGAGACCAGCGACTGCACCGAGACCGTGCGACTCGCTTCCACTTCGCCATTGGCGACGACGATGTACGGGAGCGGACCCACCGTGGCAGCCTTGACGGAAACCACCGGTGCCGGGCGCTGCGGGCGGGGCTTCTCCTTGCAGGCTTGCATGGCAAGAAGGGGCGCGGCCAGCAGGAGTCCGGCGCGAAGGATTCGAGGTGACGAAGGCCGCGCTGAGCGCGGCCCGATATCAATGGCGTGCATTCGCAGGGGCGAACGGCGGAATACGAAGGCGCGCAGCTGCTGGCCTCTCTCCAACGACCAGGCGGCGCACCAAGGGACGCGTCACAAGGACGCTCGCCAAGATAACGCCGCCGGAGCGAATTGCGTTGGGGGTCTAAGACGGGAGACGGGAGACGGGAGACCGGAGACGAATGGTGGGGGGCTAAAGGCTCGTAAGCCCACGCTTGGGAGCTGTTTGCATCCGCAGCACCGGGCCTGTCCTCACTTTCGGCGCATCGCGGAGCTCGATTCTCAGGTCCCGTCCGAGGTCACGTCCCAGATCTTCCAACCGGACGCGAAGGCGCTCCCGCGCCCCCTCGAACGCCTCGCTGTTCAGGTCGAAATCCTCGCCATTGATCCGCAGCCGACCTTGCGGCGGCCGAGGCGACACGGCCCCGGGCGGGAGGGCTCGCAGTTGAGGCAGTCGTTCAATCATGGGTGGCATCAACGATCCGCCGCGCATGATCCGTACGCCGCCGTCACCGACCGACATCTGCCATCCGGCATTCGGGAGTTCGGACGTTTTGACCGCTTTCAGCGTTACGTCGCGATATCGACCGTTCCCGTACACCCGGAGGCTGATCGCGCCGCCCGGCGTGACCTTCTGCACCTCCCGAACGAATCGGTTGACCCGCGCCGACATCGCCGACATGTCCTCAATGTCCTCCTTGGGGACCCGCACATCCACGCCGTTTACGGCGGCAACCCGCTCGCCTTCGATGATGCCGCCTTTTTCCGCGGGACCGCCGACCACCACCGAGGAGATGAACAGTCCAAGCGTGTCTCGTACATTGCCCGATCCGCCGATGGATACGCCGATCGCACCCTGCTGATCGCCTTCGTTCGATCGCACCGAGGAGACGCGCCGTTCGCCGCCGCCATCGAGGTCGGCCGCCGAGACCGTCTTGATCTTCAACGAGCGCGTGGTGCCATTGCTGCGCACGCGAAGATCGACATCATCACCCGGTTTGGCCTTTGCCATGGTGCGTTGCAGGCGGCGCTGCGCGATGCCTGCCAGCGCCATGTCTGCCGCGTCCGCCGCACTGACTCGAAGGCTGATGCCATTGATCTCGGTAATCACATCGCCCGTCTTCAGGCCGGCTTTCGCGGCAGGGCCAGTGGCATCGACGTCATCGATTCGGACACCCGAAGTATCCGGGTGACTGCCCAACGTCACGCCAAGTACCGCGCGATCGGCGGCCCGACTCCAGAGGAGCGACAGATCGGGTGCCGTGCGAATCTGCACCTGACTACGGACGCGTTCTTGTGGTTTCGAATCCTGTGCGTTCAGGGTGTGCAGCGATGTGGCGGAGAGCGCCGTCGCGAAGAGTGCGGCGCGGGCAATGATGGGTGTCATGATCGTCTCGTGTTGGAGTGGGACGGTCATGCGACACGGCCAGCGCGTCCAGAGGTTTACTCACCCGGTCTCACGCCTCCCGCGTGCCACCATCAGTCCCGCTCCACTCGTCCCACGTTCCCCAATCGATAGAACAGCGGACCAAGGGCGGTCGCACCGAGAGCGCCGAGCACTGCCGGCATGCCGTATTCGCCGTCCGCGAAACTGAGTCCCACGGTGATCAGCAGAATCACACTGGGAATCGCCACGAGAATCCAGATACCGGTCATGCCCACCGGCACCCGAAACGCGCCACGCAATTCGGGCTGGCGGATGCGCAAGCGAATCAGCGCGCCGTACTCGAGGGCCAGCGCCAGCGAGTAGAGCAGCACGTCGGCCACGACCAGTTGGCCGAATGGCAACAGGGCGAAGATCGAGTAGCACACGGCGGAGACCAGCACGGCGCGCGAGGGATTGGCGCGCTTGTCGAGCGCCGCAATACCCGCCGGCAGCAGTCCGTCACGGGCCATCGCCAGCGGAATGCGCGAATACGCCATGAGCAACGCATTGAACAGGGCCAAAGCGCTGACCAGACCCGCCGCCGCCACAAGCATTGCCAGCAACGGCCCGGCGGCTCCGCCGCTGGCGCGCGCGATCGCGGGCCAGCCGCCGTCGCGCCAGGTGGTCCAGTCGGTGGCCGCCAACGTGGCCGACAACGGCAACACGTAGGCGCACGTCACCACCATCAGCGTGATCGCCAGCGCCCGGGGATAGGTGCTCGATGCCTCGCGGATCTCTTCACCAACCGTGCTGGCATTGTCCCAGCCGATGTAGTTCCACAGCACGGTCGAGAGCCCGACACCCATTGCCGTCCATGGCGTTTCGCCACTGCGCGTGAACGGCGCCCACGGCACATGTGTCATGTGCGGCAACGCCGAGATGGTGATGGCCAGGAAGGTGCCCAGCACCAGCACCGCCGCAAACACCGACACCTGCCCGACACGCAGGGCTCCGCGCAGGTTGATGAACGTGGCACCCCAGATCATCACCAACGAAATCATCCATTGCGTGCTGGCGGCCAATCCCGGGAAGAAGAACGCCAGATATTGATTGAACAGGACGGGATAGATGGCCATATCGACCAGCGAATAGCACCACGTGATCCACCCGTTCTGGAACGCCCAGAACGGCCCGAACGCACGATGCACCCACCGATAGTAGCCGCCCTCTTCCGGCAGCATGCTGGCCAGTTCGGCGACCAGCAGCGTCTCCGGAATGCTCCAAAGCACGGGCACCAGCACCAGCAACAGCAACGACATGCCAGGGCCCACCGAGGCCACCAGCCCTTCCATCGTAAACGCGCCGCCGGAAACATTGAAGAACATCACGGCGGCCAGCGACACCGTGCCCAGCGCTCGACGGAGACTCCGGTCGCTGCTCACCCCACCACGATGTTGAGCAATCGCCTGGGCACGAAGATCACCTTGTTGATCTCGCCGACGATGAACTTGGCGATATTCGCATCGGCACGAGCCTGCGCAAGCGCCGCGTCCTGGGTGATATCGAGAGCGACCCGCACCTTGCCGCGGACCTTGCCGTTGACCTGCACCACCAGATCGACTTCGTCATCAATCAGCATGGCGGCGTCGAACGTGGGCCACCCGCCGTCGAACACGCTGGTCGAGTGCCCCAGTGTCGCCCAGCATTCCTCCGCCAAATGCGGGGCGAACGCCGCGGCCAGTTGCACCAGCGGCAACACCTCGGCGCGGTGCGGCACCCGATCACCACGCCGCACGTGGTTGATGTACTCCATCATCGCGGCAATCGCGGTGTTGTAGGCAAGGTTGGCCGTGTCGTCGCCGACCTTCTTGATGGTGCGATGCAGCTGACGCATCACGGTCGCGTCGGGTGCACCAGTTGATGTCGCATCGCGCACCGACGACCAGAGTCGGTCGAGGAATCGCCTGACGCCGCTGATCCCCTGGTCGCGGAAGTCCCCGCCTTCCTCGTACGGACCGAGGAACATGAGGTACATCCGGAATGCGTCGGCGCCCCACTCCTCCATGTAGACGTCGGGGTTGATGACGTTCCCCTTTGACTTCGACATCTTCGCACCCTCGCGAATGATCATGCCATGCGCGCGGAATCGCGTGAACGGCTCTTCGAAGTCGATATGCCCGGCATCCTTCAACACCATCGTGATGAAGCGCGAGTACAAGAGGTGCAGCACGGCGTGTTCGTTGCCGCCGATGTAGGAATCCACCGGCAACCACGCCTTCGTGCGCGCCGCATCGAAGGGGACGTCGCTTCGGGTCGCGCTGGGATAGCGCAGAAAGTACCAGGCGCTGTCGAGGAACGTATCGGACACGTCGGTTTCACGGCGCGCCATGGTGCCGCACGTGGGACACGGCACCCGGTACCATTCCTCGTGACGCGCCAACGGCGAGATGCCCGAGTCATCCGGCTTGAAATCGGGAATGAACGGCAACTCCACCGGCAACTGCGATTCCGGCACCGGCACGGTACCGCAGTGATCGCAGTAGATGATCGGGATGGGCGGTCCCCAATAGCGTTGACGCGAAATACACCAATCGTGCAGGCGAAAGTTCACCACTGCCTTCGCCGAGCCGCGCTCGGCCAGCCACGCGGTGACGCGCATCTTGGCGTCGGCGACGGAAAGGCCGTCAAAGGCTCCCGAGTTGACGAGGTGGCCGCCGGCGTCATCCGTGTCAGCGGTGTCTCCCAACGGCGTCGAGGCATCCTCGCCGGGTCCAGCCACGACGCGAACGATGGGCAGCGCAAACACGTTCGCGAATTCAAAATCGCGTTCGTCGTGTCCGGGCACCGCCATGATCGCGCCGGTGCCATACTCCATCAGTACATAGTCGGCAATCCAGATGGGAATATTCGCACCGGTTGCCGGATTGACCGCGCACGCGCCGGTGAACACACCCGTCTTCTCGCGCGAACTTTTCCGCGCAATGAGATCCTGCTTTCGCGTGGCATCCTGATAGGCCTGGATCGCGGGGCGTTGCGCCTCGCTGGTCACGGCGGCGACCAGCGGATGCTCCGGCGCCAACACCAAATATGTCGCGCCGTAGATCGTGTCGGCGCGCGTGGTGAACACGCGCACCGTGTCGTCCGTGCCCGCCACACCAAACGTAAGCTCGGCGCCTTCGGAACGACCAATCCAATTGCGTTGCGCCTGCTTGGTAATGGACGACCAGTCAAGCGTGTCAAGATTGTTCAGCAACCGTTCGGCGAACTGGGAAATGCGGAAGAACCACTGCTCCAGCACCCGCTGCTCAACCGCGGTACCGCACCGTTCGCACAGGCCATTCTCCACCTGTTCGTTGGCCAGCACGGTCTTGTCGGTGGGACACCAGTTGACGGCGGCGGCTTTCTTGTACGCCAACCCCTGCTGATGGAGTTGCAGGAAGACCCACTGCGTCCACTTGTAGTAGTCCGGGCGCGAGGTGTCGACCTTGCTGCGCCAGTCGACCATCAGCCCGGCGCGCTCAAGCTGCCGCTGGAAATTGGCGACGTTCCTGGGCGTCAGCTCCATGGGGTGCGCGCCGATTTTCAGCGCGTAGTTCTCCGAGTGGATGCCGAACGCGTCGTAACCGAGTGGCTGAAAGACCTGATGACCCATCAAGCGATGGAACCGCGCAGAGATATCGCTGCCAGTGAAGGCGAACAGGTTGCCGACGTGGAGGCCTTCCGCTGACGGGTACGGGAACATCATCAGCGCGTAGAACGGATTCGAGGCGCCGTCGAGATCTACGTGGTTGGTACCGCGGTCAGCCCACACGCTTTGCCAGTGGGCTTCAACGGCGCGCGGGTCGTAGGTCTTGGGTTCGGTTGGTTCGGTCAATTCGGGCATTCGACAAAGGTAACCGGCTACAGTCATTGGAGTTAGCTGCACCTGCGATGAAACGATACAAGCGGCGGGGATTCAGTGAAGGCCCGAGACGCTTCGTCGGTTATTGTGTCCTGCGGTTGAGCGGAGCGAGGTCATACCGGGAACAGGGCACGGAATGCGGCAACGAAAGAGACGTTGAAGCGAGAGGGCGCGGAGCGATTCGCGCCCTCTCCGTTTTCCTCCTGTCATCGCTTGAACAAGAACGCCGCTGGTTCCAGCCGAGCACCCTTCTCATCGCACACGGCAAATCGCCCGCCAGAGTACAGCGTCGCGCCAGCATAGCGCCCGTCCTTGGCCACTGCGTAGAATTCCAGGTCAAATTTCGGTTTCCCGCTGGCATCCAGCAGGCGCTTTTCGGTCATCGCCACCACGCGCTCAAGGACCTTCAGCAGCGCGGCCTCGGGAGCCAGACCTTGTCGCATGAACTCCACGGCCAGAAATGACGCGCACGACTTGATGTTCGCTTCGCCACGTCCCGTACTGCCTGCTGCGCCAACCTCATTGTCGCAGTACTGGCCAGCCCCGATAATCGGTGAGTCTCCAATGCGCCCGGGCACCTTCCAGGCCATCCCGCTGGTGGTGGTCACCGAGGCGATGTCGCCGCGTACCGTCACCGCGTTCATGTTGATGGTGCCGGTGGTGAACTTGACCTTGATGTCATCATCATGGTCCAACCAGGCGTCGTTGGCATTCAATCGCGATTTCCACCGCATCCAATCCTGACGGGATTTCTCCGTCAGCAGGTTCTGCGGCTTGAATCCCATGGCCAGGGCAAACTTCCTCGCCCCGGGCCCCACCAGCATGACATGATCCGTGTAGTCCATCACCGCCTTTGCCACCAGCGAGGGAGTGGCGATGTCCTCGATCGCGGAGACCGAACCGGCCCGTTTCGTTGGCCCGTGCATGCAGGATGCATCCAGCTGGACCACCCCTTCTTCGTTGGGGAGTCCGCCCAACCCGACACTCTGATCGTTCGGGTCCAGTTCCTGGATATTCACGCCGGCAATGATCGCGTCCAGCGGGTCGTCGCCTTTGACGATCTGGTCGTACGCCACCTTCACCCCGCGGATGCCGTTGGCCGACGAAATCACCACCGGTCGGCCCCGGAAGGTGGTGGCCGCCGCCGAGCGCCGGCCGGCGGCGACGAGTTCGTCCGGCGTGAGGACCCGCGGCAGGAAACCAGCGGCGGTGAGGGCGGCGGACTGTTCGAGGAATTCTCGGCGGGAAACTGACACGGATCGGGCTCCGGTTCGCGGGCGTGTTGAGGGAAAGACCGTCCTGCGACGATACCACGGGAAACTGCCGGTAGCGAGGCCAGCTGTCACGGAGTCAGAATGTGCCTGCACCGCCGGCTGAATCGTCATCTGGCTGGCATCCAACCCGTTCGCGCTCCTCCCTACGCGTCACGCCACAGGCCCAGTAGCGCATTATTCAGGGTCGGTCGACCGACGTGCGACTTCGTTCCATCCCAAGCCTCTCCATGACCACTCCGGCCGAAATCGCCGACTGGCTTCGTTCCTCGTCGTTTCTCGACGGCCTCACTGATGCCCATCTCTGGAAGCTGTCGCGACATGTCACGCCGCATGAACTCGTGCTCGACGCGACCATCTTCCAGGAAGGCGACGAGCGGCATCGGTTGGCCATCCTGATCAGCGGCGCCGTCGCCATTGAGAAGTCGGCGGACGGCCGCACCACGCGGCTGGTGACGCTTGGCGCTGGCGATGCCGTTGGCGAAGGGCTGCTGTTGGATGACACCACGCACGGCACCACGGCCCGGGTGATCATGCCTGGAACAGCCATGCTGCTGACGCGCCAACATCTCGACGATATCACACGCGAAGCGCCGCAGCTGTACGCGGCGCTGGTCGCGAAGGCCGCCCGCTCGATTTCCGCGCGACTGCGCCGAGCCGACGCCACGCTCGTTGGCCGCGGTCGCTCCCTGGGGTTCGGGGGTCATCGGACACGCACTGAGCGCGACCTGCTGGGCGAGCGCGAAGTGCCGTTCGAAGCCCTGTATGGCGTGCAGACGTTGCGGGCGCTCGAGAATTTCCCTATCACGGGCATCCCGCTGCGCGAGTTCCCGGTGCTCATCGAGTCGCTGGCCGCGGTCAAGGAGGCCGCGACGGAGACCAATCTCGCGCTCGGCCTGCTGGGAACGAAGGAGGCCGATGTGATCATCCGCGCCGCGCGTGAAATCCGCGCGGGTCGTCACCATGAGCACTTTTTGGTGGACGTGATCCAGGGCGGTGCCGGCACCTCGACGAACATGAACGCCAACGAGGTGATCGCCAATCGCGCGCTCGAACTCCTCAACCAGCCGCGTGGCCAGTACGACGTGATCTCACCCAACAGTCACGTCAACCTGAGCCAATCCACGAATGACGTCTACCCGACCGCCGTCCGCATCGCGCTGCATAAGAGTCTCAGCGTCTTTCGCGACGAACTGGCGCGACTCGCCGATGCGTTCGAGCACAAAGGCAGCGAGTTCGCCTCGATGCTCAAGATGGGACGGACGCAAATGCAGGATGCGGTTCCGATGACCCTCGGCCAGGAGTTTCATGCGTTTGCGCACACGTTGCAGGAGGACGTCGATCGACTGGCGGAAGCGCAATTGCTGATTCGCGAGATCAACCTCGGGGCCACGGCAATCGGCACCGGCATCAACGCCCCTCCTGGATATACCGAGCTGGCCGCGCGCAAACTCGCGGAGATCTCCGGGGTACCCGTGGTGACCGCGCCGGATCTCATCGAGGCGACCAGTGACACCGGCGCCTTTGTACAGATGTCCGGCGTCTTGAAGCGTACCTCCACCAAACTCTCCAAGATCTGCAATGACCTGCGCCTGCTGTCGTCCGGCCCACGCGCGGGGTTCGGCGAGATCAATCTCCCGCCGATGCAACCGGGTTCGTCCATCATGCCCGGCAAGGTCAATCCGGTCATCCCCGAAGTGGTGAATCAGGTGTGCTTCGATGTCATTGGCGGCGACGTGACGATCACGATGGCCGCCGAGGCCGGTCAGTTGCAGTTGAACGCGTTCGAGCCGGTGATCGCGTACCGCCTGCTCCGCAGCATCGACATGCTGCGAGCGGCCTGCCTGGTGTTGCGTGAGCGATGCGTGACCGGAATCACGGCAAATGCCGACCGGATGCGCACGTTTGTGGAGCAGTCCATCGGTATCGTGACGGCCCTTGTGCCCGTCATCGGATATGAGATGGCAACCGAGATCGCGAAGACCGCGCTTGAGAGCGGTCGTGGCGTCTTCGATGTGGTTCTCGAACGCGGCGTGCTCACCCGGGTACAGCTCGACGAGATCCTCAACCCAGCGGCCATGACTGCGCCGCGCACCGTGAGCTGACCTGTGATGTCTTCTGCCTCCTTCGCTGCCTTCCGTCCGCGCACCCTCCAGCGTTTGCCGTGGCGCCAGTCCGTCCGCTACCTGGCGGTGCTCGGCATGCTCGCCGCCTGCGGTGGCGGAGGCGACACGACCGCAGGCCCCGGACCGGTAACTCGGGTGTCCGTGTCCGTCGGCAACGTGACGTTGACATCGATCGGCGGGACGCAGGAAGTGATCGGGACCGCGAAGGATGCCAATGGCACTGCGGTTACGTCGGCTACGATTGTCTGGAGTTCGGACAACACCGCCATTGCCTCGGTGGCGTCGTCCGGAAATTCCGCGACGATCACCGCACGCGGTCCTGGCGCCACGGTCATCCGGGCGCGCGTGGGCACCATCGGGGCGGATATCCCGGTGCAGGTGCTCGGTGTGCGGGCGATTCAGGTGAGTCCCAGCAATGCCTCCATTCGCACCGGTGACACGCAACCGTTTTCCGCCACATTCGATGCCGATCCCGGCGTCTCCACGGCGGTCACCTGGGCCACAGAGAACGCCACCGTGGCGACGGTATCGGCGACCGGCCTGGTCACGGGCGTGAGTGCCGGCAGCACGGTGATACGAGCAACATCTGTCGCCGACCCGCGCTTCTCCGCCAGCGGTAACATCACCGTCACGCCTTCACGCGGCGTGGTCGTGTCCCCCGGCACGGCCAATATCGCGACGAGTGAGAATCGCACGCTCGTCGCCACCGTGATCATCGAGGCCGGTCTCAGCACGGCCGTGACGTGGCGCACCAGTGCGCCCGCGGTGGCAACAGTGAGTGCCACGGGTGTGGTTCGCGGCGTGGCGTTCGGCACCACGACGATTACGGCCGTCGCCCTTGCGGATACCACGCTCAAGGGCACGGCCATCATCAATGTCGTCCCGGTCATTCGCAGCGTCACCGTCTCGCCCGCCACGGCATCGCTGTTCATCAACGGCACCCAGCAGCTCGCCAGCACGGTCACGGCGGAAGGCACGTTGGCCACCACGGTCAACTGGAGCTCGGCGAATACCTCGGTGGCGACCGTCAATGCGTCCGGCCTGGTGACTGCTGTGTCACTTGGTTCGACAACCATCACCGCGACCTCCACCGTTGACGCGACGAAATCAGGAGTAGCCGCCATCACCGTGGCGCCGCGACCGATTGCCGTCACGATTGCCCAACGCGTGGTGGGCCTCAATCCAGGCACGAGCATCACGCTGAACGCCGCGGTCAGCGCCGACCCGGGCATTTCCACCGCCGTCACCTGGAGTTCATCGACGGCATCGGTTGCCACCGTGACGCAGGCTGGCCTGGTCAGTGCCATTGCGGCCGGTTCAACGCTGATCACCGCGACGTCGCAGGCCGACAACACCAAGAAGGACACGGTGACGGTGACCGTGGTGCCGCGATTGGCCGCGTCCTGGGCCTCGTCGCGCCTCAATGGTCTGCTGTACGACGACCTCGTGTCGGTCGCGGCCTTCGGTCCCGTCTCCGCGTTCGCCATCAACTCCATCAACGGCGGTGCCAGCGGCGGTGACATCTACGGGTACAACGGGACGACGTGGTCGCTCAGTGCGAGTGGCAGCACGTTCGGGACACGTTTCCTGTCCGTCCACGGCAGTGCCAGCGACAACGCGATCGCCGTGGGTACGAATGGTGTGATCGTCCGATGGAACGGCACCGCGTGGGCTGCCGTGACGTCTGGTTCCACGCGCACGTTGCGTTCCGTGTGGGTCGAGAGCGGTACGAAGGCCACCGCCGTTGGTGACAACGGCACCGCGTTGCGCTGGAACGGTACCGCATGGAGCGCCCTCACCACCGGATCGACGCAGCAATTGAACGGCGTCTGGTCGGTCGGCAGCAGCACCATTATGGTCGGCAATGCCGGCGAAGTGCTGAAGTACAACGGCACCACGGTGCAGCGTCAGACCGTTCCGTTCAGCGACGACCTGTATGCGGTCTCGGGGCTTCCCAGCGGCATCGTCACCGCGGTGGGCAAGTTCGGCGGGATTCTGCGGTTCGATGGCCTGGATTGGAGCTTGATCGACAGCAATGGGATCCTCGACGACTTCTATTCCGTCAGCGGCACCGATGCCAACGGCGGCCGCATGTACGTCGGTGGGCAGAACGGCGTCTATCAAGTCGATGGCATCACGTTGACCTCGTCGTCGGCGGACTACCCCGTGTCCGTGTTCGGCATTTCCGTCGATCCGGTGGGCACGACCTGGACGGTCGGTCAACGCGGGTCCATTCAGCGCATCACGGGCGCGACGTGGACCACGATGAATTTCGCGCCGGACTTGCTCGACGTCTGGACCACCGCCGCCAACAATGCGTGGGCCGTCGGCGAATACGGATTCATCTATCGGTGGAACGGCAGCGCCTGGACGCGTCAGCCGTCACCATCGCTCGCCAATCTGTATTCGGTGTGGGCCCCGTCAGCCAGCGACGCATTTGCCGGCGGTGACAACGGAACGATGCTTCGCTGGAACGGATCCGTCTGGGTCCCGATGAGCATCCCATCCACCGCGCGTATCTTCGCGATCTGGGGCAGCAGCGCCACCAACGTGTTTGCCGTGACGGATATCGGCGAGATCCTGCGATTCAACGGCACCCTCTGGACCCTGCAGGCCACGGCGCCTGGCGGTGCGACCCTCCTCTCGGTGTACGGCGTCTCGGCGAGCGAAGCCTATGCCACGGGGACAGGCGGACTGGTGATGCGTTTCAACGGCATCAACTGGACCGCCATGACCGCGCCTGATGCCGTCACGACACTATTCGGCATCTGGATGAGCGGCGGAACAAATATCGTGTCTGTTGGCGCCGATGCGGACGGCCTGCTGGGCTCGGCCTTCGGCTACAACGGCACCACGTGGTCACCCTACTCGATCGGACCGGCCAAGGCGCTGACCTCCGTGTGGGGGCCCAGTGTGTTCGATCTGTACGCGACCGGCGACGCGGGAACGATTCTGCGATACAACGGCGTCACTTGGCAGAGCATGGCGACGGGAACACCAGATCTGCTCTGGGCGATGTCGGGCGCGCCCGATGCCAGCGGCGGTGCATTCGCGGTGGGGTACAACACGACCATCGTGGCCGGTACACCGGCGTCTGCATTCACGGCGTCTGCCGTGCGACGACCTGCGCTCCACGGCTCGCTCCAGCCGTCGTTGGCGGCGCGCCTGGACCCGAAGGCCAGTGGGGCCGCCGCACGTGGTGCTGCGCGTAAGAACCGGATGGCCTTGGCCACGATGTCCGCCGCGTCCCGCACAAACTCGAGGAGGCGTAAGTAGTACTAAGTACTCAGTACCGAGTACTAAGTACTAAGTACCAAGTACCAAGTACCAAGTACTCGGTTCTTAGTCCCTCCAAAACGCCGCCATCGTTGGCCCCATCGCATCAATCGACTCGCGGGCGTGCCAGCGGTCTTTGCCGTTGTAGAGAAAGGCAAACGCCAGAATCTCGCCGTTTTCGGCCGTGACGTAGCCTGACAGTCCGATCACGTCATTGGTCGTTCCCGTCTTCGCGTGCAGGTTGCCCTGCGCTGGCGTGGTGCGCATCCGATGCCGTAACAGCTCCGATTCTCCGGCCACTGGCAGCGAGGCATGGAACGCGCTGGCCCATGGTGCTTTGTGGGCGTGCGCCAGCAGCTGCACCATGGCGCGCGGCGTCACGCGGTCGAGGACCGAGAGCCCGCTGCCGTCTGTGGCGGTCACCGCATCGGATGCCGCACCGACTTTGTGCACCAGAAAATCCTGCAACGTGGAGTTGGCGTTTTCGGCTGATCCCACGATGCTGCGATCGGCGCCTCGGGCGGCGTCGCGCCACAGCAGCTCTGCATAGTGGTTGATGCTTTCGCGATTCATCGTCGACACCAGGCGCGCCAACGACGGCGATGGGAGGCTGGTGACCACCGTTGCCGTGGGTGGCGTACGACCCACCTTGATGTCGCCGTCGATGACAATGCCCTGCGCTTCCAGCGCGGCGCGAAAGGCGCCGGCGGTGAATGTCGCAGGGTCACCGACGACCAACTGGTAGCGCCGCGTGCCCCCGCGCGCGCCAATCGTCCCGGAGACCATCACCCGATCATCGCCAAGGCGCCGGATGCTCAGGCGAGCCGAGCTCCCGGGAACCGTGCGGGCTGTACTGCTCACGGTCAGCCCCCGCGTGAGCGGCTCGAGGAGCACCGTCACACCACCACCCGCTGCATTTGGTGTCACACCCACCACGACGATGTTCTCGTTGAGCGACAGCGCCGAGAACGGCGCGGCATAGGCCGACCCCGCATACCGGGACAGCCATCCATCGGGAATGCGTCGTGACTCGAAGGCGGACGCATCGGCGATGAGGTCGCCGGTGATACGCTTGATCCCCGCACCGGCCGCGAACTGCGCGAGCATGGTCATGGCGGCGTCCGGGCCACCGCGTACGAAACGCGGTGACAGGGATGGATCCCCGTCGCCCCGCAGGATGAGATCCCCGCGCACGACGCCGCCGACGTCAAGCGGCCCATCGCGCAGCACGTCCGTGGAAAACGCATGCTCGGGTCCCAGTCGATCAAATACGATGGCAGATGTGAATAGCTTCATCGTCGACGCCGGCACGAGTCGGGTGTCGGCATTCCGCGCGAACAGCGTATCGCCACGCGTCAGACTGATGACCATCGCCCCCCACGTCCCGGTTCGCGTGCGCCCGTCCAGCAGCACCCGCAGGTCGTTGTTCAGCGCCGTGGCGTCGCGGGGCGTGGTGAAGTGCAGTGCCGGAATGACCGGTGCGCGCGCGGGTCGCTTCGATGCCGTCCTTGTGCTGCGCGAGGTGGCTCGCTTCGGTTGCCGCTTTTTCTGCTTGGCCTGCGTCGCCGTGGCCAGAGGAGTGTCCCAACCCGTGTCTGACGCCACGGTCGTCGCCGCGCGCGCGGGGACGGCCGACAGTGCGGCGAATGCCGCCAGCACACCGATGGCGCGACAACAAAGCATGCGACGAGGTGAGGACACGGAGAAGCCGAAGTAAGAAACCGTGATGGCGTGATCGCGAAGTCAATCCGAACGCGGCATCGCGGTTCGGCAGTTGCCTCAAACCTTCAGGACGAACCCCCGCTTCCACGCCGCCCAGAGAATCAGGAACCACACGGCCACAAAACTCAGCGCGTAGGCGAACGATGCCTCGCGTGGCGGGAGCCACGACGCGTACAACCTATTGAACAGCAGACCCTGAATGGAGATGCGGGTTCCGTTTCCGGCATCCATCGTCAGCACGGAGACCATCAAGCGCGCCATGAGCCCGGATCCGAGGAACGCCAGCATCGGATTCATCCCGTATATGACGAACGGAAATGTCCAGCGTCGCAACTGCAGGACATCGATCACCCAGAGGCAGGTGGCCAGCGACACCGCGCCCATTCCGGCGGTGAACAGCACGTAGGAACTGGTCCAGATGCTCTTGTTGATCGGGAACGACCAATTCCACACCAGTCCGGCCATCATCAGCAGGGCACCCACGGCAAAGAGCGCCGCCAGACGCTCCACCAGCGAACGACGCTGCTCACTGATCCATCGGCCGGCAAATGTGCCCAGAATCACGGTGCCGATGGCCGGCATTGTGCTGAGCAACCCCTCGGGGTCCCATGTCTTCGAACCCGACCACAGATGGTTGACCCCCAGGACCGTGCGATCGAGCCACGCACTCAACAGCTGCTCCGGCTTGTCAAGCACGAACCGACCGGCGACGCCGGTGTCGGGCACGGGCACCAGTGTCATCAGGGCCCAATAGCCGAAGAGCAAGAATGCGAGGATGCCGAGTTGCTGGCGCCACGTGGTGCGGATGGTCAGCAGGGCGCCGAAGAGATAGGCCAGGGCAATTCGCTGCAACACGCCAAGGATACGCAGGTGTTCGAGGCGATGTACGACGCGATCCAGGAGCGTGGCATCCGGGAGTTCAGGAATAGGCACCCACGTGAAGAACGGGAACGCCGACAGCGTGAGACCGAACAGAAAGATCAGGGCGGCGCGGCGCCATACCTGTTTGAGAATCGCGCCCTCGTCATCGCCCCGGGCGCGTCGGGCGCGTAACGACAACTCCGTGGTGATACCGACGATGAACAGGAAGAACGGAAAGATCAGATCGGTTGGTGTCCACCCATTCCACGGCGCGTGCTCAAGTGGCGGATAAATGGCACTCCATGTTCCGGGATTGTTGACCAGAAGCATTCCGGCGACGGTCATTCCCCGGAATACATCCAGCGCGAGGAGTCGTTCGCGGGATGTCATGGCGTCTTCTCATCCGACGCACTGGCGACCTTCCAGGCGTCTGTGGAGCAGACGACGACTATGGTCTTGCTCATCGCCGTCTTACCCTCCAGATCGCCGCCGATGTAGTGCCCGCCCAAGTGCACGGTAACGGTATCGCCGGATGTGGTCGTTGTCGTTCCGCGATGAACGATCAACAGTGAGGCATACGGTCCGACGGATGCCAGTTTCTCGCGAATCTTTCGCTTGGCGACACTGTCACCGCCATAGAAGTAGCTGGGGCCCTTGTCCTGCATCGCACGGAACCCGTCGTCGGGCGCCGCCGAGTCTGTGCCCGCAGCCGTGAGAAAACGCTGCGGCGTAGGCACCGTCGTCTTGATGTACTCGCGGAATGCCAGATAGGTCGCCGTGGTATCACCGCGATTGCAGGCCTTGGACTTGGCGGAGGCATCGGCGACCACGGTACCTGCCGTCCCCTTGGAGTCACCGCCGCACGCCATCAGGATCGCCAGTGTCAGCAAGGCGAGTGGCATCGGGGCGCCTGAGTGCGCGCGAAAGCGACGGGTCATGTCGAGACGGGAGCGGGGTGGGCGGACGGTGCCGAATTCCCGGGCACCATGTCGTACTGGAGCTTCACCGGTGATCCCGACTTTGTCGAGAGGTTGGCGTCAATCCGCCAGCAAGTCCGCCAATCGCGCGAGGGCCTCGCGCCACATGCCCTTCGCCTGCTCGGCCGTCAGCTCGTCCGGCAATTTGCAGTGCTCCACCGTCACCGCGCATCGCGAATTGCCTTTGCGGGCGATGGTGACCGTCACCAACGTGCCATCGCGCATGCCAATGCGCAGCAGGCGCGGGGCAATGGTGGTGCGGACCACAAAATCCCGCACCGGACTCCACGCGCGACGTGTCGGATCGTTGAAGGCTCTGAACACATCTGACGCGGACGCCTCAAGCGATCGCGCGACCATGATGTCGAGGTCATCCGATGGCAAGTCGTCGGTCGGCAGATCGGTCCCGGCGGCGGCGCGCAAGGCGGCGCGATCGGGTTGCGCCCACGTGGTGGGCTTGCGCCCGCCGCGTTCAGCGGCTTTCCGGGCGGCCGGGCCGAACTTCTTCTCCACGGCGGTCGCGGTCCGCTTGGTGGCCGATCCCGTGCCCGGTCGTTTGCCCTTCTTGGGGGCGCGACTCATGTGGCGCTCACGTCCGAGGGTGCGACCCATCCCACCTGTGCGCTCGCCTGATTGTCCTCGCCTCGGCCAACCCACTTGAAGAACACCACCGTCATCACCGAATAGAAGAAGATGCCGCTGGGAATCCACATGATCAGCCCGCCGCCCTGCTGATCCGTCATTGGCGAGATCCCCCAGACACGAGGCGCGGTGGCGTACGCCGGATACAACGTGGCGTCCGCCATGACGATGTAGATCGCGATCACCGACATCGGGATCGCCATCAGGAAGCAATAGAGCATCTGCGCGGGATACGACGCGCGCGGCAATTCCGGCAACGGCGACGTGAGCGGCCACCACATCAGCACCGCGGCCACCAGGAACATCAGGTGCTGGACGATGTGCAGCGGATGATAGCGCAGCGCGAGATTGTACATCGGGGGCAGGTGCCAGAACGCCAGCACGACATTGAAGATCGCGTAACAGGCGATCACCCCGGTGATGGACCGCGCGACCCGAAAGAGCCCGGGCTGGCGCAGCAACGGACGCAGCATCCACCCCGGCGTCCCCAGGATCATCAGCGGGGGAACGATCAGCGTCATGATCAGGTGCTGCACCATGTGCGCGCTGAACAGGTAGTAGTCACTGAGATCGTGCAACGGGCCATTCAGCGTCAGGAACAGCAGCAATAGGGACACATAGAAACTGGCGCGCTGACCCGCGCGGGGACCCGCCAACGCCTCTGCGGCCTCTGGCGGCGCCGGATGAATGGCCGTGACCGTGACGGGATGGCGATCGGACAACGACGGTCCGCGTCGGGCCCGCCACGCGTAAAGCAGGCCGAGTGCGGAGATGCCGATCACGGTGCTTGGATGGACCGTGAACTGGGTCCAGGACAGCCGGGCGGCCGGATGGAGCAGCAGAGCGAACATGCAGGAAGGATAACCTCACAATTGAACCGCAGGGAACGCGGAGGGCGCAGAGAATCGTGGTGATTCTCTGCGCCCTCCGCGTTCCCTGCGGTTCAACCTGCGTTCGGTGGAACCCGGACCCTGGGCTTACGCCAGCAATCCGATCTTGATGGCCAGCTTGGAGAACAGGAACAACAGCCCGACCAGGGTGAGTGCCGCGACAATCAGCGGGCCTGTGAACAGCGCGCGGAAGATCTTGTGGTCGTACTTGAGGTGCATGTAGTACATCACGACCGTGTAGAACTTCACGGCCGACATGATCAACAGGCCGGGCACGAAGAACGCGCTGGCGACGAGGGACGGGATATAGTAGGCCCACACCTCGACGACGGTGATGATCGTGAGAAAGAGCGCCACCTTCCAGTACGTCGTCCAGGTCGGGTGATGCTCGTCGTGCGCGTGGCCCGCGGCTTGTGCGTGGTCAGCCATGTCGAATCCTTACTTGATCAGGTAGACGAGCGTGAAGATCGCGATCCAGACCACGTCGACGAAATGCCAGTACAACGCCGCGATGTCGACAATCAGCGAATCCTTGGGTTCCAGTCCGCGCTTGTAGTCGATGGCCAACAGCGAAAAAAGCCAAATCACACCGGCCGTGACGTGCGCGCCGTGGAATCCGGTCAGCGTGAAGAAGCTTGAACCGAACAAGTTCGTGCGAATCGACAGGCCTTCATGCACGAACGACGTGAACTCAAAGGCTTGCAGGCCAAGGAACGCGGTGCCCAGCAGGCACGTCCCCCACAGCCAGATCTTGGACGAGCCAAGGATCCGCTCCCATGACGTGCGCTTGGGCACATGGCGGTTCTGCACCGCGGCCAGCGCCAGCACCATGGTCAGCGACGACAGCAGCAGCACGCCGGCGGACACCGAGGTGACGGGAATGTTCAGAATGGGCTTGAACACCTCACCCGTCATCGGGTTGGTCCATGCTTCGTGCGGATACGGTCCTTCCGGACTGCGTCCCTTGTAGATCAGGTACGTCGAGATGAGCGAGGCAAAGAGCATGCACTCGGACCCGATGAAGGTCCAAATGGCCACCTTGCGATTGTCGAGGCCAAGCGACGTATAGTGGCCGCCGCCGGGGGCATGCGTTTCAGTGGCGGCGGTCGGTGCCGAAGTGGCGGACATGTTAGTGATGATCCTCGAGCGGCGTGAGCAGCCACTTGTAGAGAGTGCCGATCCACCAGAGCGCGCCGACCAGCATGATGCTGACGGCCAGCTTGGCGTTGGTATCCATGAACAGGAGGCCGCTGAACATCACCATCAATCCCATGGCCATGACGAGCGGCCAGATGCTGGGATTGGGCAGGACTATCCCCAGTTCCTTGGCCGTGGGGACATGCCGGTCCTTCTCCTCGTCGTACGTCGTTTCATGCACCAGCTTGTCGCCGCCCTTCACGTTCCACAGCGGGAGACGCGACTTGACCTGCGGCAATTCCGCGAAGTTGTACTCCGGCGGCGGTGACGGAATCGACCACTCCAGTGTGGCCGCGCCCCACGGATTGGACGACGCATGTTGGCCGTTGCGCCAGCTCTTGAACAGGTTCACCACCAGGAAACTGGTGCCGACGATCAGCACCGCCGTCCCGATCGTCGAGATCAGATTGAACAATTCAAGTCCCTGCCCGGCGTCGTACTGATACACCCGACGCGGCATGCCCAGCAGACCGCTGAAGTGCATCGGGAAGAACGTCAGGTTCATGCCGATGAGCGTCAGCCAGAAATGCCACTCGCCGATCTTCTCGGAGAGGAACCGGCCGGTGAACTTCGGGAAGTAGTAGTACAAGCCGGCGAAGAGGCCGAACATCGAACCGCCGAACAGCACATAGTGGAAGTGCGCGACGATGAAATAGGTGTCGGTCTGCTGCAGGTCAGCGGGCGGCGACGAGTGCATCACGCCGGAAATGCCGCCGATGGTGAACATGCCGACGAGCCCGATGGCGAACTTCATGGCCACCGTGAAACGGATCTGCCCGCCCCACATCGTGGCAATCCAGTTGAAGATCTTCACGCCCGTGGGAATGGCGATCAGCATCGTCGTCAGCGAGAACACCGCGTCGGCAATCGGGCCCATGCCCACCGAGAACATATGGTGCGCCCAGACGCCGAACCCGAGGAATCCGATCAGAATGCCCGAGTACACCATCACGGGATATCCGAACAGCGGCTTCCGTGAGAACGTGGGGAGCACTTCCGACACCAGCCCGAACGCCGGCAGGATGAGGATGTACACCTCGGGGTGGCCGAACACCCAGAACAGGTGCTGCCACAACAGCGGATCGGCGCCCTTGGCGATCGTGTAGAAGTTCGTGCCGAAGAACCGGTCGAACTGGAGGAAGATCAAGGCGACCGTGATGACCGGGAACGCCAGCGCCACCAGGAACTGCACCACGAACGACATCCATGTGAAGATCGGCATGCGCATGAGCGACATGCCCGGCGCCCGCATGTTGATGATCGTGGTGATGAAGTTGAACGCGGCGGCCAGCGAGGAAATGCCCAGGATTTGCAGGCCCAGCACCCAGAAATCCATGTTGATCTGGGGCGAGTACATCTTCGTGCTCAGCGGCGCATACCCGAACCAGCCCCCGTTCGGTGCGATGCCGAGCAGGATCGGGAACGTGATGAACAGGCCGCCCAACAGGTAGATCCAGTAGCTGAACGCGTTGAGGCGGGGGAACGCCACGTCGCGCGCGCCAATCTGCAGCGGAATGAGGAAATTGAAGAAGGCGGCCGACAACGGCATGATGGCCAGAAAGACCATCGTCGTGCCATGCATCGTGAACAACTGATTGAATGTTTCAGCCGATACCAGCGTGCCGTTCGGCTGCATCAGTTGGGCACGCATGACGGCCGCTTCCAGGCCGCCCACGATGAAGAAGAAGAGTGCGGATACGAGGTAGAGCGCCCCGATACGCTTGTGATCCACCGTCGTGAGCCAACTCCAGATACCCGTATTCGCGGGCTCGGTGTGGACGTCGGTGTATGGGGGCGCGGCAGCGATGGTTGCCATCGGTTTCGTCAGGTCGGTGCGATGCGTGAACGGAGGGCGCGCGGTCGGTTACTTGAGACTCTGCAGATACGCGACGACATCGGCGATCTCGGCGTCAGTCAGACCGCCGATGGTGATCGTGTTCTTGCGAACCGGGTCGTACAACCCCTTGCCGATGGTCGGCATGATGCTGCCCGGCTTGCGATGCGGCGCGTTCTTGATCCAGTACGCGAGGTGCTTCTGGTCATTGACATAGAGCCCACCCGCCAGCGTGTGCCGTGTAGCCACATGGGTCAGGTTCGGACCAATGACACCCATGCTCATCGGGTTGCCCTTGACGACATGGCAGCCGATGCACGCCGAGCGGGAATAGATCTGTCGGCCGCGGTCCACATCGCCGGCGCTCAACAGGTTTTCGTCGAAGGCCATTCCCGGCGGGATCGGCATCGTCGGCTTGGTCGCGGCAAACTCCGCGTCCAGACGCTCCTGCGGGAACGTCCAGACCGGCACTTGCACTGGCGCCACAACGGCCTGAGCCGCCGAGTCGGCCGGCTTCGCCGCTGTCTGTGCGGCGGTCTTTGCCACAGCCGGCGCGGCCGGCGCGGGTGCTGCGGCGGCTGGCTGCTGCTGATGCGCCGTCCACTTCGCGAATTCGTCGGGTGTCACGGTATACACCCGGAACTTCATGTTCGCATGCGACGAACCGCAGTATTCGGCGCAGAACCCGTTCCACGCCGACGACGGCAGGTCCGCGTTCGGCGTGAACCACAAATAGTTGCTCTTGTTCGAAATCAGGTCGCGTTTGCCGCCCATCTGCGGGATCCAGAAGGCATGCAGCACGTCCTGCGTCTTGAGTTCGAAGTTCACCGTGCGGCCGGTCGGCAGATACAGCTCGTTCGCCGTGGTGATGCCGTACTCCGGGTACCGGAACTCCCACCACCACTGATGGCCGATGACCTGGACCTGCAGCGCGTTCGGAGCGGCCTTCGCCTGCGTCTTGAAAATCGTGCGAACCGTGGGGATCGCGATGAAGATCAAGATGACGGCGGGAATCGCCGTCCAGGCGATTTCCAGCACGGTATTCCCGTGCACCTGCTCGGGCGTCTTGCCACCTGGACGTCGGCGGAATCGGAAGATCGTATAGACCAGCGCGATCTCCACCGCGATGAACACCCCTGTGCCCCACGCCAACAGCGTGTTCCACAGTGCGTCGATCGAGGTGTTGAATTCCGTGTGGTGATTGAACGTCGAATTCGGGTACACACCGCCACAGGCGGCGAGACCCAGGGCTAGTGCGCCCAGCAGCAAGGCAGAGACCACCCGCCGCTGGCGGAACGTGCCAACCATTGCGGTTCCTTGAGAGTGGAGAACCCCCGGCCGTACGCGCCCGCGCGCCCGGCTCGACTGGAGTCGTTGAGAAAGCAAAGCGAAGCTAAACCGACACTTCCACGGCTGGCAAGGAATGCCGGCCGCAAACTGGAGCCGAGTTCGAGATTTGTTCCGGATGTGGACCTGCCAAGGCGCTTTTGACCGGAAAGCCGACAAAATCGAATCCCTTGGCGCGCGTGGGATTGCCTCGGACTGACGCAATCGTCCTCCCCCTGTATGCCCACACATGCGCCTCACCTTGCCAAAGTCGCCGGGCTGCTCGCCGCAGCCATGACCCTCGCGTCCGGCTGCCGGTCGGCTGATCCCGGCGCATCGCCGGCCGGGCCACTGGCGATCGGCGTGGGGGCGATACCAGGGCATCCCGGCTACGAGAGCATGCTCCACGGGCTGCAGCTGGCCGTCGATCGATTGAACGAGACCAAAGGCGCCAAATTTCGGCTCCGTCCGCCCGATTCAGGCAGTACCAGTGCCGTGCAGGTCGCCCAGCAGCTGCGTGACGACCCCTCGGTGATCGGGGTGGTGGGGCATCCCGAAAGCGAAAACTCGATCGAGGCAGTGCCAGTCTATGCGGACGCCGAGCATGAAGGGAAGAACGCCGTCGTCGCCATATCGCCCACCGCGTCCTCGCCACGCTTGTCCGGTATCAGTCCCTGGTTCTTTCGCGTCGCCCCCAGCGATGACGATGCCGCCCGCTTTGTGGCGCGCTGGGTCCTCGATACCCTCGGTGCTCGGCGCGCGGCCGTCATCTATCGGAACGATTCGTATGGCCGCGACTGGTCAAGCACGTTTTCCGACACGTTCATCAAGGCGGGCGCCGTGGTCGTGGCGCGTCATCCGTACCTTACCGGCCTGACCGAGTGGGATGCCTACGCCCAACTGCTGGCCAAACTCAAGCCCGATGTGTTGTTGTTCCCGGGTGATGCCGGCGACGCCGTCGCGATGCTGCGAGCGCTGCGCGCCGCCAACGTCTCGCTCACGTTCATCGGTGGCGATGGCACGGAAGGCATGCGGGACAGCAGCGAGGCCCAGGGTGCCCACTACGTCGCGTTCTTCCACCCGGATCGTATCGAGTCGGACGAAGGTCGCACGTTCGCCCGGCGCTATCAGGAGAAATATCGACAGGCGCCGGACATGTTCGCGGCCATGTCGTACGACGCGGCGCTGGCCATCGGGCGGTCCGTGATCAAGGGCGCCCGCACGCGACTCGCCGTGCGTCGTGCGCTGGAGCGGCTGGGGACTGCGGGATCGCCGGCGCTTGAGGGCGTGGCCGGTCCCGTGGCGTTCGAGAAGAACCACGACATCGCACGGCGCGCGGTGGTCATCAGCACCGTCGGTGCTGCGGCGGGCCGGCGCTGATGTTGCGAACGATTCGCGCCCGATTGGTGGCGGGCTTCGGCACGTCCATCGGATTGCTGCTCCTGGCCGGTCTGCTTGGGTGGTGGGGACTCACCCGCAGCAACGCGCAAGCCAACGACACCGTGCGTTCGCTGTCCGACCGATCGGATTTCACCGAACGCGCCACCGCCACGATCATGCGGGAGCTGGTGGCCGGTTTACGCTACCTGAACACGCGCAATGACGACGATCAGCGGTTGTATTTCACGCTGGTCGACCAGGCCGATCAGTTGCGCCGCGACGCCATCAAGCGCGACCTGCTTCGTCCGACGGAACGGCTGCGCCTCGAGCGCATCGGCCAGGTGCAGGCGGCGCTCGAAGTGCGCATTGCCACCACCCACGCCTGGCAAGTCGTCGGTCGCGAAGCCGACGCGCAACGGGTCCTGAAGCAGACCGCCGAAGACATCCAGTCCATTGAGACCGAACTGCAGGCGCTTCGCGCCGAAGCGCGCAGAGGGGCCGACGAATCGATGGATCGCCTGCACGGCGTGCTGCGCAGCGCCGAAATCAGTCTGGCCTTGCTGATTGCCTTCGCGTTTGGTGTCGCGGCGTTCTTTGGCCTTTCGACGGCACGCGCCGTTACCGAACCCCTGGCGCAATTGCGGGCCGAGATGGCCGCCATTGGCGCGGGCGACTTGCGCGTCCCTGATGCCGCCCCGATGAGCAGTCGAATCGCGCAGGAGTACGCCGACCTCATCGCCGCCATGCAACAGGCCCGAGAGCGTCTTCGCCTGCTGCTCTCCCGCGTGCGCGACGAGGCCGATCAAGTCACACTGGCCGCGAGCGAGCTGTCCGCGTCGGCCAGCGCCGCAGCGGCTTCCTCGCAGCACGTCACGTCAGCCGTGATGGAGATTTCACACGGAGCCTCGCTGCAACTCGGAGCGCTCAACCACGCGGGCGACACCGTCAAGGTGCTGGCCGAGGGCGGCGCGACCATCGGCGAGGCCGCCGAGGAAACTGAACGCGTTGGCCGCGACATCCGCACCACCACGAATGCGACGCGTGATCAGGTACAGGTGGCCATCGACACACTGCTGGGCGCCCGGGAGTCGGTCCTGGAGTCGCGGGCGGAGATGACCGCACTGCGGGATGCGACCGCCGTCATCGACGATTTCGTGGGCGTGATTTCCGAGATCGCCACCCAAACCAATCTGCTGGCCCTCAATGCGGCCATCGAAGCGGCCCGTGCCGGCAGCGCGGGTCGCGGCTTCGCCGTGGTTGCGCAGGAGGTCCGCACGCTGGCCGAGCAGAGTGCCAATGCCGCCAACGAAGTGACGGAGAATGTGAAGCGTATCCGGGCACGCATTGCCAGCGCGTCGGGGGCCGTCGAGTCCGGCGCTACCCGACTCAAGGACGCCGAAACAGTGGCCGCCAGCGTGTCCTCGGCCCTCTCGCGCATCGAGGATGCCGTATCCCAGGTGGAAGGCGCCGCAACACGCGTGTCCGGCGCGGTGCAAGCCAATCGCGCGTCACTCGGCGCCGTGCAGAAATCGCTCTCCAGTGTTCGGGACACCGCCGAGGGTCACGCCGCCGCCGCCGAAGAAGTGGCAGCAAGCACCGAGCAGACCTCCGCGTCCGCTCAGGAAGTCAGCGCGACCGCCGAAATGTTGCAGACCGCGTCACTGAGGGTGCGAGGATTGATCGGCGAGTTCAGGACGTGACTGAGAACTCAGTACCAAGTACCAAGTACCAAGTACGCAACAGATACTCAGGTCGCAAGGACCAAGTACCTAAGTACACTAGGTTCTAACTATACCTCCTTCACCACCACCCCTCGCTCTGCCAGCATGGCGAAGTACCGCGTCGCGGGCACGCATTCATCGGGGGTATGCACACCCGGTGCAATGGCGCCTGTGGCCTGTAATTGGCCGGTGATTGATAGCGTGTAGCCCGTGGTGCGCATCATCGACGTGATGCCGCGCGCGGCGTCGTAGTGGTCCACGACTTCCCAGGCACGGGCGGCGTGCTGGCCGTCCTTGATGCCGGTGACCACCACCCGGAGTGCGACCAGATCGGGCTTGCCCTTGCGCAGTTTCTCGCCGGCCACGCGCACGAACACATCACGCGGCACCACCTGCTGTCCCTTCACGTCCACGGCCGTGTTGCCCAGCATGCCAAGATCGCGAATGGCTTCCATGATGCGCGCATGTCCGGGATAGCGCAGCGTCTTGTACTCCATGCTGGGGATCTTGCCGGCATACCGGTACACCATCGTGGAGAGTCCACCCGCCGTGTGGAACGCCTCCAGATCGCCAAGCGGCTCGGCAAACCGCACCGTTTCCAGCTCGGATAACGCGCTCACCTCCTGCGGGACCCCATCGCGTACCACCAACGACGGCGTCGTGTAGTAGTCGATCATCCCCTCGATGGAATACGCGATCTGATATCCCAACGGCGGCTCGGGCACCTGTGGCAGTCCGCCCACGAAGAGCTGCACACGCTCCACGGTATCGAATTGATCAATGCCATGCTGCGCGATGACGTTGACCATCCCCGGCGCCAGACCGGTGTCCGGCACCACGCTCACACCCTTGGCCCTGGCCGCCGCATCGAGCGCCTGCTGCTGGCGAACGATTTCCGTGTTGCCGCCCAGATCGGCAAAATGGACGCCGGCATCAACTGCCAGCTGGGCCAGGGGAAAGTTGAAGTAGTAGGGGATGGCGCTCATCACCGCGTCGCACTGCGCCATGGCCGCACGCACCGCCGATGCATCCCGCACATCGAGCGCGACCGTCACCAGGCGAGGGCCGACGAATGGCGCAAGGAACGCCGGGAGGGCACCAATCTTCACATCGGCCAGCATCACCCGCTCGACGGCGGGATTATTCAGCAGGTCGAACGCGCACGCCGAGCCTTGCAGCCCAGCGCCGAGGACGAGCATACGCATCAGAGAACTCCGAAGGGTGACATTTGGGGGATCGCGATACCACTATATCCGAACACGATTGCGACCATCGGCCTTGGCGCGATACAACGCGGCGTCGGCCCGCGCAAAAAGGTCTTCCACCGACTCGATGCGCGCCGCCGGGAAGACCGCCACGCCGACACTGGCCGTCAGGCGCAACAGCGGCTCGTCGGTGGCGTTGCTGAACGGATGGGACTCCACGGCCGCGCGGATCCGTTCGGCAAAGGTCTCCGCGCCGTCGTCATCGGTTTCCGGCAACAGCACGAGGAATTCCTCACCGCCGTACCGCGCCACGATGTCACTGCCGCGAATGGTGTCCGACAGCAACTGCGCCACATCCCGGAGCACATCGTCGCCAACCAGATGGCCGTAGGTGTCGTTGACCCGCTTGAAGTGATCGAGATCGATCATCAGCAACGCCATCGTGGAATCGTAGCGAAGCGCCCGTTCCATTTCGGCGGTGATGCGTTCGGTGAGCGCGCGACGATTGAGGATCTGCGTGAGCGGGTCGGTCTGCGCCAACTGCTCCAGCCGCGCGTTGTCCGCCATGGTGCTTTCCATCATCTGCGCACGCTGGATCACCGCCACGGCGGCGGTGATCACGGCCTGGGCAAACTCCAGATCAGCCGGCCCGAAGCGCTCCTGATCGCGCGTGCGGCGCACCAGGAACACACCGTACTGGCCGCGCTCGATGGAGAATGGCAGGGCGATGACCGATCGGATGGGCACTTCAATGCCTTCGATGCCCCACACATGGCGCACCCCCTCGTAGAGCGGATGCGTATCGAGGTCCTCCACCAGCACGGGCTGCCCGCTGTCGAGCGCTGCGCGCAGTTCGGGATACCGATCGAGCTGGATGACCAGCTGGTGCAAGGCCGGATTCTCGTACGCCGCCACCACCACCGCCGACATCTCGCCCGGCCGGGCCAGCACGACCGAGCAGTGCGACACGTCCAGCGCGCGCGCCGCGCGGCGCACCAGCAGATGAAAGAGCTCCGACACCGAGAGGTCACCCGTGACCTCGTGCAGGATGTCCACCAGTTTGCGACGACTGTCGGCGTCCTGCTGGGCCCGCACCAGGGGCTTCTTCAGTGCGCACCAGCGCCTGTCGCGTGCTGCGCAGAACGGAGCCCATGCGCAATTGCGCCTGCACTCGCGCCAAGAGCTCCTTGGGGCGATACGGCTTGCGAATGAAATCCGATGCGCCGAGTCCGAGCGAGCGCACGGAGGCGTCTTCGGGCGGCTGCGCCGACAGCATCAGCACCGGCAGATCACGCCATCGTTCCTCGCCCTTGATGCGCTCGAGCAGCGTATACCCGTCGGTGTCCGGCATGAGGATGTCCAGCAGCAGCAGATCGGGCGATCGCCTTTCCAGCGCCTCGAGACACTGTGCGCCTCCGTTGGCCGGCACCACGTCGTACCCGTTCTCCTTGAGCAGCCAGGTGACTGACTCGAGGACGGCCACGTCGTCGTCGGCAACGAGAATGCGCGAGCTACTCATGCACGCGCTGGAAGGCGTCGTGACGAAGTCATCCTTCGCTGTCCCCGAGCTCTCCCATATCAGACCCTTCCCCGCCGCCATCCGAATCACCGCCCTCGATGCCGTCGTCCTTGTCGTCGGGAATCACCCGCGCCACGGCCGACACCACGTCGTTCTCGTCCAGCGCCACCAGCTTCACACCCTGCGCCGCCCGGCCCGTGACCCGGATCTCCGACACGGTGCTGCGAATGGCGATGCCCTGACGCGTCATGAGCATCAGTTCGTCCTCAGGCACCACTTCCATAAGCGCCACCACATCGCCGGTCTTCGCCGTGCGATTGAGGGTCAGGATGCCCTTGCCGCCGCGCTTCTGCACGCGATACTCGCTCACTTCCGAGCACTTCCCGAGACCCTTCTCGGTCACCACCAGCAGCGTCGATTCGCGCTTGATGACCACCATGCCCACCAACTGATCGGACGGGCGCAGTTCAATGCCCTTCACGCCCGTGGTATCACGACCCATCTCGCGCACATCGCTCTCGTGGAAACGCACTGACAGGCCGTGTTTGGTGGCCAGCACGACGTCGTTGTTGCCGGCCGTCACCTGCACGTCGATCAGCTCGTCGTCTTCCTCGATTTTGATGGCCTTGATGCCCGTGGTGCGCGGGTTGGAATACTGCGACAGCGCCGATTTCTTGACCGTGCCCTTCTTGGTGGCGAACAGCAGGAATTCGGTGTCCGAGAACTCCCGCGTGAGCACGATGGCGCGAATGCGCGTGTCGGGCGTGACGTTGATGAGATTGACGATGGGCTTGCCCCGCGTGGCACGCCCTGCCTGCGGCAGTTCGTGCACTTTCAGCCAGTAGCAGCGACCGTCATCGGTGAAAATCAACATGTACGTGTGCGTGCTGGCCACGTACAGCCGCTCGATGAAGTCGTTCTCCTTGAGGTCCGCCCCCGACTTGCCGCGACCGCCGCGTCCCTGGCGCTTGTACAGCGTGACCGGGGTGCGCTTGATGTAGCCGTTGTGCGAGATGGTCACCACCATCTCTTCATCGGCAATCAGGTCCTCGATGGAGAACTCGCCGTCGTCGCTGACAATCTCCGTGCGGCGGGCATCGCTGAAGGACTGCGACAGCGCGAGCAACTCGCCCTTGAGAATGCTCATGCGCCGCGGCTTGGACTCGAGGATGCCGCGCATGTCGATGATGAACGCCCGCAGTTCCGCCAGCTCCTTCTCCAGCTTGTCGCGCTCGAGGCCGGTGAGCTTGGCGAGCCGCATGTTGAGGATCGCTTCCGCCTGCCGCTCGCTCAGACCGAAGCGCGCCTGCAGTTGCACGCTGGCCGTGGGCGTGTCGGCGGCGGCGCGGATGAGCTTGATCACCTCGTCGATATTGTCGACCGCGATCTTGAGCCCCTCGAGGATGTGCTCATGATCGAGCGCCTTGTCGAGGTCGAACTGCGTCCGGCGCACGATCACTTCGTGCCGATGCACGATGTAATGCTCAAGGCATTGCTTGAGCGTCAGCACCTTGGGCACCAGCTGCCGGGTGTTCGGGTCGGGCACCAGCGCCAGCATGATCACGCCAAACGTGCTCTGCATGGACGTGTGCTTGTACAACTGGTTCAGCACCACGCGCGGAATGGCGTCGCGCTTGAGCTCGATCACGATGCGAATGCCGTCACGATCGGATTCGTTGCGCAGCGCGCTGATACCGGTGAGCTTCTGCTCCTTCACCAGCTCGGCGATGTCCGACACCAGCTTGCCCGGATTGGACTGATAGGGCACTTCGGTGACGACAATCTGCGACTTGCCGCTCGACTCCTTCTCCTCGATCACCGCGCGCGCGCGCATGACGATGCGACCGCGTCCCGTGTCCTGGTAGTCGGCAATCCCGGCGCGACCGTAGATGTACCCGCCCGTGGGGAAGTCCGGGCCCTTCACCAGCTTGCGCAACGCCGACGCATCGAGCTCGGGATCGTCGATGAGGGCGATCACCGCCGCAATGACCTCGCCCAGGTTGTGCGGCGGGATGTTCGTCGCCATGCCCACCGCGATGCCGGACGAGCCGTTGGCCAGCAGGTTGGGAAACCCCGACGGCATGACGCGCGGCTCTTCGAGCCGATCGTCGAAGTTGGGCGCGAAATCGACCGTGTTCTTGTCGATGTCGGTGAGCATTTCGACGGCAATGCGCATCAGCCGGGATTCGGTGTACCGATACGCGGCGGCGTTGTCGCCTTCAATCGATCCGAAGTTGCCTTGCCCGTCAACCAGCGGATAGCGCAACGAAAAGTCCTGCACCATGCGCACCAGCGCATCGTACACGCTGCTGTCGCCGTGCGGATGATACTTGCCCAGCACATCGCCAACGACCGTCGCGCACTTCTTGTACGGACGCCCCGGCACCAATCCGAGCTCGTTCATCGCGAACAACACGCGACGATGAACAGGCTTGAGCCCATCGCGCACGTCGGGCAGCGCCCGCGACACGATCACACTCATCGAATAGTTGATGAACGACTCCTTCACCTCTTCATCAATGAGGCGCGGGAGGATGCGTTCGCGGGCGTTCGGTGCGGTCATGGCGCGGCGGGAAAGGTGTCCGACGGGGTGCGGCGCGGCGGGGGTGCTACAACCTTCCAAATCTAGTCGGCGCGACCGGCAAAATCAATGAAGCGTCACAAGCGTAAATGCCCGAATAACAACAACTTACAAATTCAACGCCGGCGGCTTAGGAACCCCAGCTCCGGACCACCGTCACCAGCCGCCATTGGGTGCCAACCTGGCGCATCATGTAGACCGCACCGCCGTTGCTCGAGACGCCGATCTCCACACCGCCCTTTTCGCGCGGCCGGTTGACGCCCACCAGTGCCCAACCGCGCCACAGCACCATGGGTGCAACAAGGATGTACGACAGCTCCGCTTGCGGATCCTGTTGACCACGGGTGGAAAAGAATTCGTCGCGCGCGTGTCGTTGGGCGTCCGGTCCGAAGTACGCCTTCACCCGTGGTCGTGGGGACTTCGGAAAGTCCATCGTCGCAAAGCCGGGGACAACAAATGTCACCGTGTCGGCCGCCAGCGGCGACGGCAGACACCCGTTGCTCCGCGGGTCAGGCACATCACCGGTCAACCCGGTGGCCACCGCTTCGCGCGACGTCTTGGTATCCACATCCCAGAGCGGTCGATCGATACCGGCTTCCCAACCAACGATCGTGCGCAGCAACCGGCGCGCGTCCGGCGTATCCAGTCGTGCGCCAACACCGCGCGCGATGATGGTCTGCTCCATGTGCTCGACCAGTTGCTGCAGCGTATCGCGCTGCGCGAAGGTCAGGGCCTTGGGGAAGATGCGCAACGCGCCGGGATGGCAGCGATCGCCGAGGTCGGCCCACGCCGCACCTTTCAAATACGCGGTCCGTTGCGCCAGCAGTCGGCGCTCATACGCACGTTCATCGGCCTCGAGAAACGCCTTCGCCGCCGAATCCTCACGCGCCGCGGAATCGAGCGTCGCACGAGGTTTGGCCGGTTGCTTCCCCTGGGCCTGCAAGCACTGCGACATCAGCGGCACGAGCACCAACGCCACGACACCGAGGGTTCCCGCACGCTTCATGCTTGCGCCGACTCCGTCGCCGTCCCCACACGCGAGCGGGATGCTCGGGCCAGCGCGGCCGCGGCCGCAGCCGCTTCCGACGCCGCCTCGGACGCATCGGCCGACGCTTCCTCAGCCAACTCTTCGGCTTCTTCCGCGGCCGCTTCGGCATCGATTGCCTGCCGTTCGGCCCGATAGCGCTGATACCACTCGCGGGTGACTTCCGCCGCCAGATCGCGATTGCCCAGTCCGAAGGCCAACGCCAGTGCCAACGCCACCGCGCCAAACAGGATGGCAAACGCGGTGGTGACGATGTCGGTGGCGATTCCCAACTCCTGCAGCGCCATGAATACCGCGAGCACAATCACCCCGGCGCGTCCCGTGCGGGCCAGCCACGGACCGCCGTGCAAGCCGCCGGCCGACGCCATGATAAGGCCACCCACGAAGCCACCCAGTACGATGCCGAGGATGATGATCACGATGGCCGCAATCACACTCGGGATGTAGCTGACCAGCTCGGAAAACACGTTGGCCAGCGATTCCAGTCCGATCGCATTGGCCGCCACCAGCAGCACGGCAAACATGACGAACCAGAACAGCACATTCGCAATGACTTTCGCCGGATTGAGATGCGAGCCTGATCGTTCGACCGCCTGCATTACACCGCCGCGCTCGAGCATCTGATTCAGTCGCACCCGACGCAGCAGGCGCTGGGTGCCCTTCTCGATCACCTTCGCCACGAGATACCCGGCAAAGAGAATGACCAGCGCGCCAAACAGCGCCGGCACGAACTCGCCAAGCATGGCGAAGCTCTGTTCCAGCCGTTCGGTAAACGTGGAGACGACGGTGGCGTCAGCAGCCCCACCGGGCGCCGTCGTGGCTTGCTGGGCGAGAAGCAGCGTATCGACCTGAGAGTTCTGGAGCACTGCGGGCAACGTGGGCAGAAGAGGCGCCGAATATGGGCGCACATGAGTCCCTGGGGGACCGGCGAAAACTAGCGGACCACGCGGGGCGGGGGTACGGGGGCCAGCGAGGCTCCGCGCTACAGCCGCGTCCCCCGCTTCCGGTCATACATCACGCTGCGCTTGCACGACGGGCACAGCAGCCACTCGCGCTGCCGATGATAGCCGAGGCCAAACGACCCCCCGCCAATCTCGCGATGCGTCAGGCGGACAGCGCAGCGTGGGCACATCGGTAACTCGCCGGCAATGGCCGACTCGCGAAGGGCCCGCTCCTCATCGGTGGTATAGCGCGCCGTTTCGCTCACCGCTCTATCACAGCTGCACCACCACCTTGCCGATCTGCACCCCGGAATCCAGCCGTTCGAAGGCCGTCCGACCCTCCTCCAGCGGCCAGATCGAATCGACCGGGGGCTGCAGGGCGCCGTGCCGGAAGAGCTCCGTGATGGCGTCGAACTCCGTGTCGTTGCCCATGGTGGAGCCCATCAGCGTCCACTGATTCCAGAACATGCGCCGCACGTCCACTTGCACCAGCGGGCCGGTGGTACCGCCACAGGTGACAAGCCGGCCGCGTTTGCCCAGCGCCACCAGCGATTGCGCCCACGTGGCCTCACCCACGCTGTCAATCACGACATCTACACCCCGCTTGTTGGTGCGCGCGCGGATTTCGCGCCCGAGTTCGTGCTGTCGATGATCCAGCAGGTGATCGGCGCCCAGCGCCTGTGCTCGCTCCAGCTTTGCCGGGCTGCCCGAGGTCACCCACACGGTGGCGCCGATGTGCTTGGCAATCTGCAGCGCGGCCAGCGCCACACCGCCGCCAATCCCCCAAATGAGTACCTGATCGCCCGGTTGCACACGGGCGCGGGTGACGATCATGCGCCACGCGGTCAGCGTGGCCAGGGGGAACGCCGCTGCTGTGTCAAAATCAATGAAGTCGGGGATGGTGCGGACATTGGCCGACGGCACCACGACATACTCGGCCATCGTCCCCGGACGATGCTCGCCGAGGATGCCATAGCTGAGGCAGAGGGGCTGATCGCCATCTCGGCAATACTCACAGCGACACGGGCGGTCGACGATACCGGGGTTGAGCATCACTCGATCGCCGACCTTGAGACCCTGTACCGCATTGCCCATGGACTCGACAACGCCCGCACCGTCCGAACCCAACACCCATCTCGGATGGATCTTCACGCCGGGAATGCCACCAACGACAAAAAGGTCCAGACGGTTGAGTGCTGCCGCATGGATGCGCACGCGCACGTCGTCGGGGTGCTTGAGCGTTGGCACGGGCAGATCATCGCGCACGCGCAGCTGATCAAGCCCGCCGTGCGCGTCGATGGTAAGCCCTCGCATGGTGGTGATCACGGTGAACTCGTCAACGGGTGGCGCTGCAGGATGTCCTTGGAATCGACGAAGGTGTAGACGACGTCCTTGCCGAAGCCGACGATCATCGTTCGGGGCGGCAGCTTGTAGCGATCCACGCGCACGCCTGATCGATCGATAACATCATAGCACAGCGACTGCTCGTCCTTGTTGCAGCGCGTGGCCAGCCAGAGCCGATCGCGCGCATCAACGAGAGGCGCAATATCCCCGCGGAACGGCGGGTGCGTGGTGGGCCAGCTGGCCGGCTCATCGTAGTTGATCGCGAGGATGGCGGTCCGCATGGGATTGGACTGCAACGCCGCGTCGGCGGCGCGCTTGAACTCCTCCACAACGCGCTTGCGATCGCCCGATGTCACCGGAATCGGCGCGTACGCCACGGGCTCGGCGGACGTGCGCGACCCGTCGGGCGAAAACCATTCAATGCGATAGGTTGCGGCGCGCACCACGGCAACCGTGCCATCCGCATATGCCGCCCAGACGTCCACCGATTGCACCGGCGCGGTGCCGATGTATACCACCATGGTCCCGGCGTTGGAGCTGTTGGGCGACAACGGAGGACGCGGTGACTGCGCGGGCATCAGCTGCGCAATGGTGTCAAAGCGCAGCGTTTTGAGCGAATAGCGCACCACGGGATACGGCAACCGCGGTGGCGCCAAGGCCGGATTGGGCGGCGACGCGGGCCGTGCCGGAAATCCCACGCCGATGGCCGTCTCCGTACCCACCAGATACCGCATGGAGGGAATACGGGGTCCTCGGCCTCCTCCCGGCGGTGCACCGCCCGGTGAAGCACTCGGGGGCGCCGAGCCCACTCCCATCGTCCGCGCCAGTGATCCATCAGGCCCGAAGAGCATCAGGCGCGCCTTGCCGGCATCGAACGACGCGGTCGAATCACCCGACCACGCCCAGAGCGGACCCATGGTTCGCACCTCGTCGTCCTCGGCGCCGGTCTTGATGCGCAATTCGGCCTTCCCGCTGCTGAAATCGGCGAGGAGCAGCGGCTGGTCATTGCCGCCGCTCACCAACACCCGCCCATCCCGCTGTTCGCGAATGGAGCGGACAGACTTGATACCGTCCTTGAGCGTGGCGTTGGCCTTGGGGAATTCCTTCTCGGCCAGCTCCTGCCCAACAACTGGCGTCGACGACAGCGAGACGCCGAGGCCCACGATGACGCACGCGCGCAAACGAGAATGCATGACCAGGATGTGGCGGGTAGACGCGAAACAGGCGATTTGAGCGACCACAGGGAATTTCCCTCTCCATGACCCCAAACGGGAGTGCGGCGCGCCGTTCGATCGGCGCCGACCGCCGTTGTGGTCCCGATCTATATTGGATGTTCGCTCGTCGACATCGACCCATCACGACCGCACCGCCCCATGTCGTCCATCAAAGTTCCCCCACTCGGCGAGTCCATCGTCGAGGCGACGGTTTCGCGCTGGCTCAAGCAGGAAGGCGACGCCATTGCGCCCGGCGACACCATCGTCGAGCTCGAGACCGACAAGATCACGGTGGAGGTGCCAGCCGTTGAAGCCGGGGTGCTGGTGCGACGCCTCAAACAGGAAGGCGACGTGGTGACGGTAGGGGAAAGCCTGGGCGAGACCGCGACTGGCGGGACCCCGGTGGTGCCAGCAGTGGCGGCCCCGACTCCGGGCCCAGCGACAACCGCCGACTCAGCGATGGCGTCGGCGCCGAAGGTCTCGCCGGCCGCGGTGCGTCTGGCCACCGAAAGCGGGATCAATCTCGCCGAAGTGACCGGTACGGGCCGTGGTGGGGTCATCTCCAAGTCCGATGTGATTGAACAACAGGTCGCGGCACCTGTAGTCGACGTACCAGCAACGGCCGTTACGGTACCATCAACCGCAGCAGCAGTCGCCGCCGTTCGCGAAACCCGCGAAAAGATGACCACGCGTCGTCGTCGCATCGCCGAGAATCTGCTGCAGTCGCAACAGGCCACGGCACATCTCACCACCTTCAATGAGATCGACATGAGCGCGATCTCGGCGCTCCGTGAACGATTGAAGGAGCGGGTGGAGAAGGAGCAGGGCGTGAAGCTGTCGTTCATGCCGTTCTTTGCCAAGGCCGCGTGCCTGGCGCTCAAGGCCTATCCCGTGGTGAACGCGCACATCGACGGCGATGCGATTGTGTACAAGCACTACGTGAACATGGGTATCGCGGTGGCCAGCGACGCCGGACTGGTGGTGCCGAACATCAAGGACGCCGACGCGAAGAGCATCGTCGACATCGGTAAGGACATCGGCGCGGTCGCCAAACGCGCGCGCGACGGCAAGTTGTCGATGGATGATCTCACCGGCGGCACGTTCACCATCACCAACGGTGGCGTATTCGGGTCACTGGTGTCCACGCCCATCATCAACTATCCGCAGGCCGGCATTCTGGGGCTGCACAAAATCCAGGACCGTCCGGTGGCGGTGAACGGACAGGTCGTGATCCGGCCCATGATGTACATCGCGCTGTCGTACGATCACCGCATCATTGACGGGCAGCAGGCGGTGCTGTTTCTGGTGCGCGTGAAGGAGCTGATGGAAGATCCGGCGGCGATGCTGGTGGTTTGAGACGGGAGACGGGAGACCGTAGACGGGAGACTCGATAGTTACGGGGTGTGCTGCGCCAGCTGATGGAGCTGCGTCCATGCCACGGCGGTTCGCCCTGCCATCACCAGTGCCAACAGCGCGACCAGCACCCCAAGCAGGTACTGTTTTCCCTTGAGCATTCGCCACGCCGAGTAGCCGGCGCCCAGGGTGATGAATGGGCTCATAGCCGCATTGGCCACGGTGAAGAACCACAGTTGGGAGCGCTCGCCGGCGACGATGAGTACCGGCGTGAATGCGGCGGCGGCGGCTATGATGCCCGCGATCTGCCAATTCCTTCGACGGATGGCTGGAGACGTCGGCACACGAGTTGTCGGCGGGGTGTCCAACGCCGCCAATGCGGTGTTCAGGTGCGGCGCACACTGCGCAATGTTGTTGCGCAGATCGCCGCGATGCAGATGCACGGCGAATGCCTTGATGGGCACGAAACGATGCTCGCCGATTAGTTGCAGGTCCGATGCGTCATGCATCTGCATAGGTCCGGCAGTCGCGGCCAGTCGACGGGCACCGACGTTGTCCATTGCCTGAGCGGTGATGAACCCTTCGTGACCGCGGTCGGTGCGCATATCAATGATCTCCGGCCAGGCAACTTCCAGCTTGCCGCCCAGCTCACGCAACCGCACGCCGCGCGATGAGACTTCAAGGCGCGACCGGCCGGCCAGCCAATGCCAGCCCAACAGCAGCAGCGACATGATGAGCGCCACGACGATGCCGCCGAGTTTGAGCCCTTGGTCCGCCGAGAAGGTGAACGCGATGCCAAGGACGAGGAACGGTCCCAACACCCACCAGAGCACCAGATAGCGCCAGATGCTGATGTGATAAACGCGAGGTTGGTCGAGGGTCGTGGTCATCGGAGGATTGACAGAGTCTGAGCTGCGCGTACCGGTTGGCATTCCACTGAGGGCGCGTTCTCACTCTGTATGGCGTGATTTGGAGTCGGCGCGGATCACGCCGGGTGATGGGCGCAATCTGTTGCTCGCTCAGGGCGCAACCGCACTCAGTTGGCAATGACCGCAGTCAGTAGGCAACGGATTCAGTAGTACTATCATTTCCCCAGTGCGTTTTGGGGGGGGCAGTGTAAAAACGGGTTCCGACACATCACACCATGCAGGAGGCTTCGATGAAGCCACTCTACCCCAGCACACCGCTTATAAACCATTGGTGCTGCGCTGGACGCTCGTTGGCGGCGCGCTCGGCGCGGCGACGGGCGCACTCACTGCCAAAGTAGTAGGTGTTGGCTGCGATTTGGGCCTCGCAATCCCTTGTGATCTGCACCAGCAGGAGCGCGAGATGCTCATTGGCATGACGCTTTACGGCACGGCCGTCGGGGCCGTGCTGGGATCGACCGCCGGATTGATTCGCCGCTGCCATTCATCGCGGAGCGATACCTTCGAGCCCATTCCTCAGCGCTGACTACTGGAGGCAGAAGTACATTGTCCCGCAAATACCACGACGCCCCTCGCGGCAAGCCGCTCGGGACGTCGGGTGTCACCAGCACGCGTTTCAATGCGAAGATTGGCGCGGCCAGCGATGTCAGAACCATTGGTATGCACCTTGAAGCCGGTGCCGCTGGCTTCTTGACGCTGCGGCGGCGGGAGAGGTAACGGGGCCCGCCTGATAGGCGCAAGCTACTCCACATGCCGCCAATGCCAACTGGTAGGCCGGTATCGGTTCCGATTGGCGCGTGCCACGGGCCGGTCACGATTCCACTGACGACAAACGTTTTTCGCCCTCGACGTGTCTATTCCGTACGAGGCGGTGCAATGTCGTATCGCCGGAATTCGGGAGGACTGCCATGGACGCACTATCGATTACCGGATGCTGGGAAGGCGCCCTCCTCTCTGATCAGGGCGGCATGGCCCTGCCCTTCACCCTCCAGCAACCGCCACGCGCACTCGCGCTGACCAGCGGACCGCAGGTGCGCATCGGCACCCACGACGCCGCCGCCACACGCCTGCTGGACGGCGCCGCGCGCGCCTTTGTCGCGCTGGTGGATGAAGCACGAGACCCAGTGTCCGGTCGCCTGGCCCAGCTGCTGCTGGACGCGCGAGTACGCGGCGACCGGCTGGTGGGTCATTGGTTCCGCCGCGACGACCAGGGGCACATTGTGGATAGCGGGATGGTGGAGGCGGGGAGAGTCAGTACTCAGTACCAAGTACCGAGTACTGAGTACTGAGTACTGAGTACTGAGTACTGAGTACTTTGTACTTGGTTCTTGGTACCTGGTACTGAGTCCTCTGCACTCTCCCTACTCCCTACTTGTTCATGCCCGACGTTCTGGTCCTTGGCGGCGGCCCTGGCGGCTATGTCGCGAGTATTCGCGCGGCCCAGTTGGGGCTCTCGGTCACTTGCATCGAATCCGATGCCACGCTGGGCGGCACGTGCGTCAATGTGGGCTGCATCCCGTCCAAGGCGCTGCTGCAGAGCTCTGAGCACTACGAGTGGCTGCGACTGCACGCGGCCGAACACGGCATCAAGGTGGACGGTGCCTCCGTCGATCTGGCGGCGATGATGGCGCGGAAGCGCGACGTCGTGGCGCAGAACACCAAGGGTGTCGAGTTCCTGTTTCGCAAAAACAAGGTGACGTGGGCCAAGGGATTTGGCACCCTCAAGGCCGGCAATGTCATTGACGTGCGTGCGGCCGACGGCAGCGTGACGTCGTTGCAGGGCAATTCGGTAATCATCGCCACGGGCTCGGTGCCGGTGGAGTTGCCGTTCCTCAGGTTCGACGAACGGCGCGTGCTCTCCAACGTGGGCGCACTGTCCATTCCCGAAGTGCCGAAACACCTGATCGTGGTGGGTGGCGGGGTGATCGGGCTGGAACTCGGATCGGTGTGGCGTCGACTGGGCGCCAGAGTCACGGTGGTTGAGTACGCGCCGACTATTCTGCCGGGCAACGACGCAGAGTTGGTGCGCGAAGCCGACAAGATCTTCCGCAAGCAGGGTCTGGAGATCCACACGGGCACCAAGGTGACCGGTGCCGATGTGCGCAACGATGGCGTGACCATTCACGTGGAACGCGATGGGGTGACATCGTCAATTGACGGTGACTATGTGCTGGTGTCGGTGGGCCGCAAGCCGCTGATGCATGGCGTGGACGCCGCCGCGCTTGGCTTGGCGTTGGGTGCGCGCGGTGAGATTGCGGTGGACAGTCAGCAGCGCACCAATCTTCCCAATGTGTTTGCCATTGGTGACGTGTGCGGCGGGAAGCTGCTGGCGCACAAGGCCGAAGAGGAAGGCGTGATTGCGGCCGAAGTGATTGCCGGCAAGCCGGTGCACATGCATCACCGCACGATGCCCGGCATTGTGTACACGTGGCCCGAGATTGCCACGGTGGGCCTGAGCGAGGAGGAAGTGAAGGCCAGTGGCCGCGCTTATCGCATTGGCAAGTTTCCCTTCAGCGCCAACGGTCGCGCGCGCACGATGGGCGAAACGCAGGGCTTCGTGAAGTTCGTGGTGGACCGTGACACCGACGAGATTCTCGGCGCCCACATGATTGGCCCCAATGTCGCCGACCTGCTGGCGGAAGTGGTGCTGGCCATGGAGTATCGTGGCAGCGCCGAAGACATCGGCATCACGGTACACTCACATCCGACGCTGTCGGAGACCGTGAAGGAAGCGGCGCTGGCGGCGCTAGGAAGAGCGATACACTACTGAGTACTGAGTACTCAGTACTCAGTACTTAGTTTTTATAGCATCTTCCCGATCACGATGCCCACAGCCAGCATCGCGGTGCCGATCATCAGCACCATGGGCATCGGCAGGCCTTTCACGGCGTTGGGAGCCGCGGCGACGGCCGCATTCACGACGACCTGCTTTTCCGGCAGGGCGTTCATGATATTCGCGGCCACATACGAGGGCGTCACCATGCGACGACGGCGGTCGGTCTCGCTGGCCACCTGCGCCCACATGTCCACCAGTTTCGTATCCACGCGACGTGCGTCGGATTCGGCCAGGTCACCATCGAGCCACTGGTGAATGGCCACCATCGACGGATCGTCTGCCGCTGCCAAACCCGGAAGCGGCACTTCACGATCTGCCATGGGACGGCCAGCGAGCGGTGTATCGCCCGCGGCGTCGCGGTGCGGCAAATTCTGACCGAGGTCGTTCCGGTCGTTGTGCGCTTCTTGATTGTTGAGCATCAGGCGTATCTCTCCTCGAGCAGGGCCTGAAGGGCTTCACGTGCCCGATGCACGCGCATCTTCAGTGCTCCCACAGTGGTTCCCAGAAGGTCCGCCATCTCTTCGTACGAACGCCCTTCCACATGCTTCATGATGAAGGCTTCGCGAAGTGACGGGGCCAGCTGCGCGAGGGCTTCGTCGAGGTCCTGCCGCAGTTCCGTGCGGTCAAGATCCTCATCGGGCGTCGCGTAGCCGGAGGCTTGGTCATCCTCGTCGTAACTCAGGTGCGTGCGCCGAATGTTCTTCAGCCAGTCCTTGCACCCGTTTGCCACGATCCGGAATAGCCAGGCGTCGAATCGTCCACGGACTTCACCCAGATGGTGATAGGCCTTGATGAACGACGTCTGGAGAATGTCCTCGGCTACGTCGGGACTGCCCGTCATGCCGAGAGCGTTGTCGATACAGCGGATCGCTGTATCGACCGATCAGCATCGCGAATGCGTCGCGATCCCCGGCGATAACCCGGGAGATGACATCCTGGTCCGAATCGACTTCGATGAGCTGGGCGTCTGTGTTTTCCGTCATTTTCACAGCGCTAGGATAACGCCAGACGGAGCTACTCGACACCCCTGCCTACCCAGATTCAACCGGAACGTCCTGCTGACCTTCTCGCAGAAAAGACGCGCGGGGGTGGAAGAGGTCACACGTCCCCTTCGGCCAGTATCGGCACGTGGTCGAAAACACTCCAGTGATTTTGGCGAATCAATTCGCCGTGCTGGTCCAGCGACGGCGGTGCGTACCGAATCTGCCCTCCGGTCACCGAGGCAATCCCCGTCACTGGTGACGCCGGGTAGTCGGCAATCGCCTCGCGCACGGTGCGCACCAAGCCGCACGGAACCCGGGCGGCCTGGAGGCGCGCCATCCACAGAGCGGCGGGCTGGGTGCGAAGCCGATCGGCGATGGCGGTCACCACCCGTTCGCGCTGCGCCAGCCGACCCGCATTCCTCGCCAGGTCCGGATCGGCAGCCAATGCATCCAAGCCGATGGCCTGGGCGGCTGCAGTCCACTGGGCATCAGTTCCCACGGCCATCACCAGTGCGCGATCGGCCGCCGCGAACAGCTGATACGGCACCAGATTGGGATGAGCGTTGCCCCAGCGTTTGGCGTCCGTGCCGGAAACGAGGGCGTTCTGCGCGACATTCACCAGCGCCGCCGTCGCACTGTGATTCAGCGAAATGTTGATCTGCCGCTCGATTGGGCGCCCGGCATCGCGGCCAGCCAGTGCGGCCAAAATCGCCACGGCGGCGTCTTTGCCCGTGATCACGTCAGCGAGCGCCACACCGGTTTTCATTGGCGGTCCGGCTTCAGGTCCATTGATGGCCATCCAACCGGCCTCCGCCTGTACGACGTAATCGTAGCCTGGTCGGTCGCTGCCGGGTCCGAAGCCCGAAATGGTACACCAAATAAGCTTCGTATTTGAGGCCAGTTCAGCGCCTTTATCAAGCCCGTAACTAGACAGTGCCTCTGGAAGATAGTTGTCTATCACAATATCAGCACTCTTGACCAGCGACCTGGCGACCGCATTGTCGTCCATATCTTTCAGGTTGAGTGCGATGGACAGTTTGTTGCGATTGGTGCTCCGGAAGTAGGCCGACTGCCCATCGGCGGCGAACGGGGGCCCCCATCCGCGGGTGTCGTCGCCGTTTTCGGGTCGTTCGACTTTGATCACCTGAGCGCCGAGGTCGCCGAGCATCATCGTGCAGAGCGGTCCGGCGAGAACCCGAGTAAAATCGAGTACGCGAATTCCTTCCAGCGGAAGTGTCTTCATAGTGTCGCTTATGTGCGCTTTATATGCTGAAATTTCGTCAACTTTTTGGCTAAGCTTGGCGGAGATGCCGGATGACTTCAAGTGGTTTCAGCGCGCTACTATGGAAGCGGAGATGATATTCTTGCCCCGTACGGGTTGCATAGATGCCTGAAAATCATATAGTTACCCCCGTTCTAGCGGGTGCATCCGAATTCTGACGCGCGGTTGTCGCGAACGGTCGACTTGCCCCACCGCGACCCCCATGTATGGCGGAAGGAGTACGTTCGATCCATGTCCGAGTCCGAAAAGCCGCAGGCTGACGAAGAGATCATGAGTGAAGGCGACGCGCCGCCAGCCGGTCCGGCCCCGCGACGCGGGCCTGGGCACCGGGCTGCTGATGCGCGCGACACCGCCGCCGAGATGGCAGCACGTGCGCACGAAATCAGTCTCGAGGCTGGTAGCAAGATGGCGGGCGTGATGCGCGAAGTCATCGGCGCCGCCGCTGGATTCAGCAACTTCGCTATCGAAAGCTCGCGCGATCTGATCCACTACATGGTGCGTCGTGGCCAGATGGGACAGATGGAAGGGGACGTGCTGATCCAGCAGGCCGAGGCGGCGTATATCGCCAAGCACGGTTCGCTGCCGAAGCCCGAGCCCAAGCCTGCCCCGCCAAAGCCGGTTCCGCTTGGCCAGTTGCCCAAGGCGGTCACTGCGCCTGCCGCTGCCGCGGAAGCCGCGCTGGAAGCGCGGGCCGCAATGCGTCTTGAGCCACAGCGTCCGTCGGACAAGAGCATGCCGCTGGTGATGAAGCCGACCGTGAAGCCGGTGGTGAAGCCGGCCGAAGCGCCGGTGGAGAAGGCACCTGCAAAGGCGCCTGAGAAGCCGGTCGCCAAAGCAGCTGCCCCGGCCAAGGCGCCGGAGAAGGCGCCGGAAAAGGCGCCGCCGGCCAAACCAGTCGCAAAGGTCGCTCCGGTTGCCAAGGCTCCAGCAAAGGCTCCGGTAAAGGCTCCTGCCAAGCCGGCGGCCAAGACACCGGCCAAGCCGGCTGCCAAGACGCCCGCGAAGCCGGCGGCCAAGGCACCGGCCAAGGCGGCCACCACCAAGCCGGCAGCCAAGCCGGCGGCAAAAGCTCCGGTCAAGAAGGCCGCCAAGAAGAAGTAGTTCGCCAGATGACCGACTCACGCCGCGCGCTCGTCGCGTCGGCACCGACCCGCCTCGACTTCGGCGGAGGGTGGACTGACGTTCCCCCCTTCCCTGAAGAGCGAGGCGGTTTTGTATGCAACGTCGCCATCAATCGGCGTGCGACCGTGCAGGTCACACCCGCATTGTCGAATGCTATCCTGCCCCCTGATGGATTGATTCGGGCTGCGTTGCGCAAAGCGTGCGTCGAGAACGTGGCGGTGCACCTCGAGAGCGATTTCCCCATCGGCGCCGGACTCGGTGGATCTTCGGCCGCCGGTGTGGCGTTGGCGGCGGCCCTGCATCGCTGGCGTGGTGAATTGGCCGATGCCGCCACGCTTGCGGAATGGAGTCGTGCCGTGGAGGTCGAAGAACTGGGGATCGCCGGTGGTCGACAGGACCACTACGCGGCCGCGTTCGGAGGCGCCCTGGGACTGTCGTTCGATGTCGCCACGCACGTCCAATCACTGGCCCTGTCGCCGGCCGCACGGATCGCCCTCGAACGACAGTGTCTGCTGGTCTACACGGGCGAGTCGCGCATCTCGGCGACCACCATCACCGCGGTGCTGGACGCGTATCTGGCGCGGGACGCGCGAGTGGTTGACGCACTCGACGCCATGAAATCGCTGGCGCAACAGATGTCGGCGGCGTTGCCTTCCGGCGACATCGAACTATTGGCGCAGCTGGTTGATACCCATTGGACACACCAGCAAGCGCTCCATCCGGCCATCACGACGCCGCGCATCGATGCCATCTACGCCGCCGCGACGAACGCCGGCAGTTTGGGGATGAAAGCACTTGGCGCCTCCGGCGGTGGCTGCGTGATCGTGTTCGCGCCGGACGGCCGGGTGGAAGCCGTAACGCGCGCCATCGCTCCGCTTGGGGGAAATCCTGCCGTGGCGAGTCGATGACGAGGGTGTGGAGGTTAAAGACGGGAGACGGGAGACGGGAGACGGGAGACGCTGAAGAACCGGAAATCGCTGCGTCTTCCGTCTCCCGTCTCAAGTCTCCCGTCTCTATTCTCCGTATCGTCGGCCCATTCCTACAGCCTCCCCCCATGCCCTCCCGATTTCCACTCGACGCGATCGCCCTGACGGAAGCCCTCGTCGCGATCGATTCGCGCAATCCCAGACTGGTGGCCGGCGCACCGGGTGAGGGGGCGTGCGCGCGATTCCTGGCGAGTGTGCTGAGCGGATGGGGATTCGCCGTTTCCGTCACCGATGTCGCGCCGGGTCGGCCCAACGTGCTGGCACGTATCGGGCCCAGTGGTCGGACACCATTGGTGCTGAACGGACATCTGGATGTGGTTGGCACTGACGGGATGATGCATGCGCCCTTCGATCCCATAACCGATGGTGATCGGTTGTACGGACGCGGCGCAACCGACATGAAGGGCGGCATCGCGGCCATGTGCGTGGCCGCCGCCCGCGCGGCCACGCGCGGCGCACTCGTCAGCGAAGTCATCGTTGCCGCCGTCTGCGACGAAGAATTCGAATCCATCGGGACGCGCGCGCTGCTGGCGGATGGACTGCAGGCGACCGGTGCCATTGTGACCGAACCCACGCGGTTGGCGGTGTGCCCGGCGCATAAGGGTTTCGCGTGGATCGAATTGGTGTTTCACGGTCATGCGGCACATGGCAGTCGCTACGACGTGGGCGTCGACGCGATACGGCACGCCGGCCTGCTGCTGGCCGCGCTCGATCAGTTCGAGCACCGCACGCTTTCGGCGCGTCGCCATCCGTTGCTGGGTCGGCCGTCCTTGCACGCTGCAATGATTGAAGGCGGGACGGGGTGGTCGACGTATGCGGAGCAGTGCACGCTGCGTATCGAGCGACGTACCATTCCCGGCGAGTCGGGCCACGATGCGCTGGCCGAAATCGATGCGCTGTGTGCGTCGCTGGCGGAATCGCATCCGACGTTTCGCGTGACCTCGCAGATTGCGTTCGCGCAGCCGCCGAGTGATCTGGCCGTCGATGCCCCGCTCACGCGAGCGGTGGTAACCGCGGCGGCCGCCGACGGATATCAGGCACCCATTGAGGGGCTCTCCTGCTGGACCGATGCGGCACTGTTCAATGCCGCGGGCATTCCCGCGCTCTGCTTCGGCCCCGGTGATATCGCCCGTGCGCACTCCGCACAGGAGTGGGTGGAGCGATCCCAGATTGAACGGGCCGCACAGGTATTGGAGCAGGTGTGTGCGGGATGGGGGCGAACGTCATGATGCTGTCCGTGGTGCAGTACGATCGACTGGAGCATGCCATTATGAAGGGGCTGCGAATGGTGTTCACCAGGCGCGGCACCGAGTATCTGGTGATCCCCGAGCGACTGCGCATCGATGCGGGTCGCGAAGTGATCCTGGCCCGTCATCCGTCCACCGGACATCGACTCGAGTTGTTCATCGACGAACTGGACGGACTGGAATCGGTGCAATGACGGCGCGGTACCCGCTGGTGGCCGTCTACGCGGATGAATCGTGCCTGGGCAATGGCAAGAGCGGTGCGACGCCCGGCGGATTTGGCGCGCTGGTTGAATGGCGTCGCCCGGACGGAGTGATCCAGCGTTTCGATTTGTGGGCGTCGGAACCGGACACGACCAACAATCGGATGGCGTTGCGATCGGTGATCGATACGCTTCACGCGTTGTCGAAGAAAGGCAATTCGCTGTCGGTGCACTTCACCACCGACTCGCGCTACATCGTCGACGGCATGAACACCTGGGTGAGAGGCTGGATGGCCCGCGGCTGGCGACGCAAGGACGGTGTGGTGGAGAATCTCGAGTTGTGGCAGGCCGCGGTGGAGTCGATCGCTCGGCATGAATGCCAGTGGGCCTGGGTGAAGGGTCACGCGGGGCATCCGCAAAACGAGTATGCCAACCATCTGGCTACTCGAGCGGCGGCACAGCAGGACGCTTCCGATGGCCTGATCGAGTCGACTTTTGAACAATGGTGGGCCGACGCGCCGGTCAAGGCCGGCGCAATCCGGAACACACTGTCACCGTTTCCGGACCCCGCGGCATTTACGCCGGCCGCCGCGTTACCCGTGCCCGCGATGGTGCGTCGTCAGGGGTAGGCCTCCTGGCGCACAGGCGGCGGGAGTTTTCCGGGACGCCCATGTTCAAGTTTCTCTTCATCCTCGCGCTGGGAATCGCCATTGGCTACGGCTATGGCTGGAAGGATGCCCAGGTCAACGAGAAGAACTTCGCCGAGCGGATGGTTGACCGCATTGGCGGGGACAACAAGGGATTGATGAACTCGGATGCCGACGCCACCACGCGAGCCGTGGTGGGTAAGTGAGTCCGCCAACCCGATCGCTGGACGACCTCGACCGGCTTGCCTTTCGACTGGCCCGCGTGATACGCGAACAGTATCCGCAGCTCAGCACGCAGGGATTCACGTTGATCGATCTCGAGGAGCGGCTGCTGCCGTTCCGCGAAACCCGTCGTGAGATGGCCGACGGGGGAACCGAGTCGTGGGAACGCGCCATGTTGCGTCTGTTGTCCGGCGAACGTGACGTCATTTCGAGCGAGCCGGACCTTCGTGATGCCTGCCGACAGGCGCTGGGGTTGCCGTCACCCACCTTGGCCCTGGTGCGCACGTGGTCGACCAGCGTGTTGACGCTGCACCGCGCCGACGCGGGCGGCGCGGTCGCATCAAACGTACGAGCACACTCGGCCCACGGATGCCGGTACTGCGGCGGTCGGTTGCCCGAAGGTCGGCCCTCCACATTCTGCGCCCATTGCGGCCTCGATCTGACCAAACGGCAGTGTCCGGCCTGCAGTACCGAACTCGAGGCGGCGTGGCGGTTTTGTGTGACGTGTGGGAGAGGAGCGGAAGGGGAGATACTGAGTACTGAGTACTTGGTACTGAGTACTTAGTACCGAGTCTTCACTTCCCCAGTTTTTCCCGGAAGAACGCAATCGTTTTGGGCCAGGCCTGTTGCGCGGCCGCGAGATTGGCTGGACTCTGATCCTGCCCACGCAGGAACCCGTGCCCGGCTCCCTCGAAGATGTGAAAGGCATACATCTTCCCCAGCTGTTTCATGATCGAGTCGGTGGCCGGAACCGTAGCGCTGATGCGCGCATCACTGCCGCCATATAGCCCGAGCACCGGTGCTTTGATGGCCGCCATCTGTTCCGCGTTGGGCGGGGAGCCGTAGTACACGACTGACGCGGCAAGTCCCGGGGCATGGGTGGCGTGAGAGAACGAACGACCGCCGCCCCAGCAAAATCCCACGATACCGTACTTCGGCAGTGCTGCAGGCAGCGCCATCCCGTACTTGGCGACCGCGTCAATCATCACGTTTCCCATCTCGGGCGTGATGGCTCCGATGGCCGCACGACCGGCATCGGGCGTCGGATCCGCTTTCAGGTCGCCGGTGCGCTGCATGGTGGTGAGGTCGGGTGCAATGCCGATGAACCCGTCTGCGGCAAGTTGATCGGCGACCGAGCGCGTCCACGTGTTGATGCCCGTGTTCTCGTGAATCGCGATGACGACCGGAGCCTTGTCCTTGCGCTCGGGGTACACCACCCAAGCCATGACACTATCCGCGGCGCCGACCTTGATGGACACCCACTCCGCATGACGGGGCGACTTGGCGATACGATCCGCGGCCGTCGTGCTCGATGCCGGAATCGCGGCCGACTGCTGGAATCCGGCCATCGGCATTGTCGACGGTCCCATGTCGTGCATGGAATGCTCGTCGGCGGCGGCAACCGGTTGAACGCGCCCTGCGGCAAAGCCAACAGCCATGGCGGTGGCGACTGCGGTCGTACCCCAAATGATGCGCATGAATACGTCTCCAGAGAGTTGGAACGGGACACCGGAACGACACCACGATGGCGCAAGGAGCGGCGATGCACCAGTCCGGAGCACGGGGTGTGTATTTTCCGATGATGCAATCACCACGAACGGCGCTGGCGTCGCTTGCCGGCCTGACCCTGCTGTTGACCGGGTGCGCGGCCGCCGTCCCGGTGGCAACGCCCGCCCCTGCGTCGGCGATGTCGCAACCGACGGCCACGCGGTGGCCGGTGAAGACAGCCGAACACATTGACCTGTGGCTGCACGCGTTCGCCCTGCTGTCCAACGATTCGGCGGCGGTTCCGCTGTATCGACTCGGGTATCGGGATTCGCTGACGGTCATCAAGAATCGCGCGAACATCCTGACGTCGCTGGACGCGAATCGTGTGGCGTTGGCCACCGGACTGCTCGCATCCCCCGGCTACCTCCAGGCGCAATTCCTGCCGCTCGACGTGGCGAATTGGGACGTGCTGCGCGCGTTCGCCGAGCGGTTTCTTCAGTATGAAGGGGAGGCACGTCGCGCGTCCGACAAGGAAACCGCCGCGCGGCTGACGCAGTTTGCCGCCATCTTCCCGAATGCCGCCGATCGCGAGTGGCTGCGACTGTTCCTCAGCGGTGTGACGGACGAGCACCTGCGGTTTTTCGCCGACGAACACTCCCGCGCCGTGCGGAGTCGCGCCGCGGTGATCACCGCCGTGGATTCACTGTGGCAGCGCGTCTATCGCACCAAGTTCGACCGATTTCTGACCAACACGGGGCAGCGCACCGGCGACATCGTGCTGTCACTGCCGGTTGGCGGTGAGGGGCGCACGGGCGTGGGTCGCAGTGGTCAGACCGTGGTCGTGGTTCCATTCCCGTCACGCGTCGAGGATGCCAACCATGTGCTATTCGTGTTCGCGCACGAAGTCACCGGCGCACTCGTGGGAACGGTGGTGGCCGACAATTCCACGCCGGCGGAACAGCGTGCCGGCGTCGCCACGCGCCTTGTTTCGGCCGGTCAGGTGCGCGCGGGGGCGATGCTCCTGGAACGTCTTGCTCCCGAACTGCTGGACCCCTATATGCGCTACTACTTGATGCAGGGGGGCGCACGGATCGATGCAACCGCCTCTGCAACTGTGCTAAGCACCGCATTTGTTCGGCGCTTCGTGTTGCCCGACACCATCCGCGACGCGCTGGTGCGTCAGATCGAGATCGTCCTGGGCGGAATCTGAGTTCACGAATTGACGTAGGTTTCGGTATGTCCAGTCCCATCGATTCCAATCGGCCGTTGCCCGCGCCTGCGCCAGGGCAGGCCGAACCGGCGTTGCCGCGCGTTGCGCTGGAGCGCGTGCTGGCGCGCGCCACTGAACTTCAGGCTGATGGCGGTGAGCTGTCGGACGCGGTGTCCGAGTCCCGCCTGATGGAGATCGCGCGCGAGGTCGGCATCGACACCACGCATTTGCGGCAGGCGTTGGCAGAGGAGCGGGCGCGGCTGCCGATGCAGGAAGCGGAACACGGCGTGGTATTGGATGCGCTCGGTCCGGCCAGTGTGTCGGTGCAGCGCGTCGTGCCGGGGACCCCCGCCGAGGTGTTGGCCAAACTCGAGGCGTGGATGCCGCGGATGGAATCTCTGACGCTGCGACGTCGTGTGGTTGACCGTATCAGTTGGGAGCCCAGTCGCGATGCGATCGGCAACTTCCTGCGCTCGCTGGGCATGGGTGGACGACGGCAGGATCTCGTGCGTCTGGACCAGGTGGTGGCGAGCGTGACCGCGGTCGACGCCACCCGGAGTGTCGTGCGTTTCGACGCCGAGTCGTTCGCTGCGCGCCGCACGCAACGCACGTCGATTTTGTCGATTGTGTTGGTGTTGGTGTTGATGGCGCTGGGTCTATCGGTACCGTTGGCGCTGCTGGCCGGTGGTGGAATTGCCACAGCCGGTATGGCCGGCGTGGCGGCATTCGCCAGTGGACTCGGCTATTTCAGCTGGCGCGCGATCCGTCGCGGCTATCGACAGATGATCGACCGCACGCATCTGCGTCTTGAGCAACTGTTGGATGAACTGGAGTCTGGCGGGATGCAACCGCCGCCGAGCCTGGCGCGGCAGGTGACGGCGGCGCTGTTGAGGTGAGGTGAGACGGGAGACGGGAGACGGGAGACAACGGACGTCTCCATTCTCCCGTCTTCCGTCTCCCGTCTGAACACCCAAATCCCTCCCCTACGCGAATCCCAGTTCGAACGCCCGGCGCCGTACTCGTGCCACCAGCCATCGCACGCCCGCGTTGCTCATCACCAGCATCGCGCCGGTCATCAGCAGTGACTTCACTTCGCGACGCGAGATCTTGACCGATCCGCCGGGTTTGAGCATGGCCGTGCTCTGCACCAGATCGCGCAGCGTGGCGTAGGCCAGCAACAGCGGCAGAATGCAGAACAGTCGGATGGACACCGCCCGCCGCGGAATGAGCAGCAGATAGTTGCGCGCTTCCTCCAGATCGTGCCAGGCCAACTGGATCAACTGCGCCAGCGCTTCGCGGTTCTTCGCGATCAGCTCAGGGGCTAGAATGCGACTCTGCGTGCTGCCCTGGGCGCGCAGGAGTTCCTCGGGCACATACACCGAGTTCTCCTTCTCGGCGTCGATGGCCACATCCTTGAGGATGTTGACCGTCTGTAACGCTTCAGCAAAGGCACGACAGCGCTCGCGCAGGATGGCATACTGGCGCGTACCGATGCTTGGCGAATGCTCATGCCACAGATCGGTGAGCATATAGCCCACGGTACCGGCGACATAATAGCAGTACTCCTTGTACTCCTCGACGGTCTGTATGCGAATGCCGTTCGGGTACAGCAGCACGAACTTGCGCATGCCGACCACCATCTCGGCCACCCATTTGCGCACCATCGCCTGCGTGGCCACCGGCAACTGGGCGAAGTGCGCCAGCACGAGGTCGCAGTTGTGGGTCAGTGTCAGGTGCGCCGTGTCGCCTTGCAGTGACTGCACGCCGTCCAGGAATTTCCGCAGTGCGGCCGGTGAATCGAAGGCCGCCAGAAAGTCGTCGAACAATTCGGCCTTGCGTTCGGGCGGCATGTCGAGGGCGTCTTCCACCGTGTCCGCGATCCGGCACAGGAGATAGGCGTCCAGCACCGCCTGACCCAGCGGACCCGGCAGCACCTTGATGCCCAGCGCAAAGGTGCGTGAGACGGCCGGCAGGATGGCCTGGCAGAAGCGTGCGGCATCCCGTTGGACCACGGCGTCGCGGGTGGCGTTTGAAAGCGGCATTCCGTCAAAGATACGAGGTCGGCACCGTCAGCGTCACGCATTGGCGAATTTCGCGTGCTTGTCTGCGCGCGGCGGATGCGCGAGACTGCGGCGTGCCCCCAACCACCACGGCGTCAACCGAGTCCCTACCCGATTTCCGCGGCGTCTTTCGGACCGACCTGTTGGCCCGATCGCTCTATGCCGAAGGCGCGGGCATCGCGCGGGCCGTGCCAGTGGCCGTGGCCGTTCCGGCCGATGCGGCCGACTGCATACCCCTCGTGCGTTGGGCGCGACGAACGGGGCACTCGCTGATGCCTCGCGGATCGGGTAGCGGTATGGCGGGCGGTGCCGTGGGCGCCGGCGTGATGGTCGACCTCAGCCGATTTACCGCCATCGGCCCCGTAGATATTGCCGCTCGATCAATTCGTGTTGGCACGGGAGCGCTGCGCGGAGCCGTTGACACGGCCGCGCGCGCGCACGGACTTCGCTTTCCCGTGGACCCATCGAGCGGCGCGTTCTGCACCGTTGGCGGCATGATTGCGGCGAATGCCGCGGGAGCCCGCTCGTTGCGCTTTGGCGCCACCCGGGCGTGGGTGCGTGCCGTGAAATGCGTGTTCGATGATGGCAGTGTGGCATGGATACGACGCGGATCTCCGCCGCCGGCTGGTATTCCGGCGGTGGCGCGCCTGATGGCAACATTGGCGCAATTGCGTCAACACGCCAACCCTGACAGCCTGCGTCACGCGGGCGTCCGCAAGGAATCAAGCGGCTACGGTATTGCCAGCGCTCTGGACGAGGGTGGACATCTGCTGGACCTGCTGGTTGGAAGTGAAGGCACGCTGGCGCTGTTCGTGGAAGCCGAGCTCGCGCTATGTCCGGTGGCGGGCGCGACGGCCACCGTGCTGGCCGCGTTCCCCTCGCTGGACCACGCGACGGCGTGCGCACTGGAGGTGCGCGAGCTGGGTGCGAGTGCCTGTGAATTGCTGGATCGCACCTTTCTGGATGTCGCGGGCAGCGCGGGACCAATCGGCATTGCCGCGACAGCCGAGGCTGTGTTGTTGATCGAAGTGGAAGCTGACACCGCAGGCGCGGCGGAACAGGCGGCACTGGTCACCGCTGACCGCTGTCGCGCCAACGCGGCCAACGAGGTGATCACCGCACTCGACGGTGAGACCGAGCACCGACTGTGGTCGCTTCGGCACGCGGTCAGCCCGATCCTGTCGCGACTGGCGCCTCGCCTGCGATCGATGCAGTTCGTCGAAGATGGATGTGTGCCTCCGCAGCATTTTCCCGCCTATGTGCGGGGTGTGCGGGCGGCACTGTCGCGATTCCATGTGACCGGCGTGATTTTTGGCCACGCCGGAGACGCGCATGCCCACGTGAATCCGCTGGTTGACGTCACACAGCCCCATTGGCGACAGACGGTGAGCGGTATTCTCGATGAAGTGGCCGAGCTGACGGCGCGATTAGGCGGCACGCTGGCCGGTGAGCATGGCGACGGGCGCTTACGCGCCCCGTTGCTGGAGCGCGTCTGGAATGCCGAAGCGCGCGCCGCGTTCGTGAACGTCAAGAACGCCGCCGATCCGTCCGGCGTGTTCAACGTCGGCTGCAAAGTGGCGATGGCTGGTGACCAGGCCATTGGCGTTCTCCGTCATGACCCCGATGCCCCACCGCTCGATGCGAGGGCTCGCGCCGTGCTCGATCGCATCGAGCGCGAACGCGCCTGGCAGCGCTTTCGGCTTGAGGCCACCGCCTGGGCCGAACCCGTCAACCGGTAGCGGGCACGCCGTCGCGAATCCTGGCCAGTGTCTCGATCAGATCGCGCCTCTCAGCCGAGTTGAGCATGTCGACCGTGGCGGCATCGGCCGCGTCGATGTGCGGATCGAGCAAGGCAAGCAGGCTCTGTCCCGATTCGGTGATCCAACACAGCACTTGCCGCCGATCCGGACTGCAGCGGGAGCGCCGCACGTAGCCGGCGGTCTCCAGCTTGTCCAACAGGCGGGTGACCGTGGAGCCTTCCTCGATCATGCGGTCACGAATGGCCAGCGTCGGCAGGCCGTCGTCGCCGGCACCGCGCAGTATCCGCAGCACGTTGAACTGGGCGAGACTGATACCGTGCGGTTCAACCACGCGCGCGAGCCGACGGCTTACCGCCGACGCGGTGCGCAGCAATGCGATGGTCGCTTCCTGCGCGTCGGAGCGAAACGGACGTGATGGCGGCGATTCCTGCCGCGCGTCGGACGACGGCATATGCCCCGGCGGATTCTCGGTCTCAGACATTCCCCAGCGTACGGCGTGGCACCTCGCTCGGCAATGGTTGATATCTTTCCACCTGTTACGCCCGATGTGGTCCCCCCGATTCCGTGCGCTTTGCCATGCTTTCAGCCGACGCCATTCTGCGCGAACCCACGGTCACCGTGCTCGCGCGTCCGCAGTTCGTGGAACCGCCGCACCTATCGGTCCAATGGACGGGCGACGCGACCGACGGCGAACGTCTGGCCGAGTTTGCCGGGCGCCTGTGTTACATGAGCCAGCGGAATCCCGCCGGGCGGTCGACCCGCGAATATCTTGAGAATATCAAGAAACAGGGGCATGGGAGTGTGCTGGAACACGCCAACTACTCGCTGCTGCTGGAGGGTGTGAGCCGCGCATTGACGCACGAGCTGGTGCGGCATCGCGCGGGATTTGCCTACTCGCAGCTCTCGCAACGACATGTTGATGAGCGCGACACGCGATTCGTTGTGCCGCCAGGGATGATCGGTGACGCCGCGCTTGAAGCGGCGTGGGCCGCACAGATTGGCGCTGCCCAGGACAGCTACATGGCGTTGGTGGACGCACTCATGACGCGTTACGGCTGGGTGGACGACAAGATGCATCGCCGAAAACTGGCGCGCGAAGCGGCCCGCAGTGTGCTGCCCAATTGCACGGAAACCAAGATCGTGGTCACGGGCAACGCCCGGGCCTGGCGCACGATGCTCGAACTGCGTTCAAGCGAAAGCGCCGAACTGGAGATTCGCCGCATGGCACTGTCCGTGTTGCAGGTATTGCAAGACGAAGCACCGGCGTTCTTCAGCGACTTCGAGGTGTATCAGGCCAGCGATCGGTACGACGCGGCGCGCGTCGCCTATCACAAGGTGTGAGGCGAGAGACGCGACGTCAGTAGGAGAACCAGGTGGCCGCGTTGAAATTCTGCGGATTGATTTCGTAGAACTGACTGAGCGACCAGCGTCCCGTGGTGGGGAAGTACGGGGGCGGGTAGTTGAGCGCGCACTTGTTGAACGAAATATCCGACGTGTAGCCGTGCAGTGCCGTACCACTGATCGTGCCGCCCTGTCCGGCGCGCGATTGAATGCGACCGCCCACTTGACGCACAAACCCGCGGTTGACCCAGTTCGTGGTGGCGAGTCCCGCCGGCGGACTGGGACGCTCGGTGCCGATGGATTTGAGCGCCAGCGCCGTGGCGTGCACCACCAGATCGGACGTGGTGGCTGACGGATTGAAATCCTTGCGCGGCAACAGCCACGCGGCCCCGGTGGTGGAATTGTCACGCCGCTGCTGCGGCGCATTCAGCATGTTGTCCGCCCACAGCACATTCTCGCCAGAGAACACCCCGACGATATCGTCATCGGGCTTGCACGAACCCGACGTGGTGCCGGGATTGACCGACTGCTGCAGGTCGTGGAGCACCACCGTGTTATTGCGGCTGGCAATGGTGACGCGCCCACGCACGACACCACTGATGCCCGCGCGCCCTTCCACGAAGATGACGCCGCGAAAATTGGGGTTGTAGCGTGCGCTGAGGGGCCACAGATATGCGCCGTCCAGACGGGCTGAGACAGCCGCCGGCACACTGCCAGAGCTGCGCACCAGCCAATCGCCAGCGGCGTCGGTGGCGGTGAACAGGCCGGTCGCCTTCAGTCGCTCGTCACCGCCCAGAAAACATTTGGCGTTGACGTTGTCGTAGGCGTTCTGCTTGTTGAGCATCTTGGCGCGATAGTTGGCGCCAGCGGCCACCACGGGAATGGCGGCAAACGTCGCCGCCACGGCGGTGCGGCCGGCAACCACGGAGGTTACCCCGCAATTGTACGAGAACAACGTGCTGTCACCGCCCGCGCCGCCACCCGGTGTCGGCGCGCTCCCCGGCGGCGCCGGAGTGCGGGCCATGGCGTACCCCATGCCATACGCGGATGCCGCGCGCACCTGATACACGCGGAAGTACCCGTCGTCGGGACCGGTGGTGTTGCCGTCCCCATCCACGTCAATCGCCACAAACTCGATGCGCATGGTGACCAGCGCGCTATCGCCACTCACCACGGTAGGCGTGAACACGTACCCGGCCTTGGCGGCAATCGTCTTGAGGATATTGAGATCGGCCGTGCTGGGGAGCGCGATTGGCGCCACGAATTCCTGCGCCGGTCCCTTGTTGAACTGGCCGCCCGGCTTGTTGTACACGCCCTTGGCCGTGGTCACAACGTCCTTGAAGATCGCCTGCGGCGGCGTGCCCGAGAAGATGTACAACGAGTCGTTCGAGTGTAATGGACCCTGCGCCGTCCAGCCATTCGCGAACCAGAGAATGCTGCCATCCCACAGCTTCGACTGGTCAGTGAAGTACGCATACTTCGCAAACGACTGCTGACTCACCAGCGAACGCCGGATGGCCACGTTGCCGCTGGCATCGACGGCCTGAGAGACGATTTCACCCTGCACGCCGAACTCGCCCGCGTTGGCCAGCGAATCGGCGTTGCCGATGCGCGCCACCCACGTGGTCCGCTTGACGCCGTTGGTGTTGGCAATCGACACATTGGATTCGACGGTGCGGTATCCCGTGGTGGGAATCGAGTCGAGCTTGGCGTTGAGGCGATTGCGCGCCTCCTCAAGACCCGACAGGGCCGCGTCGTCCACCGCCGCCGCGCGGTCGCTGGACGCCTGGACCAGCGTACCACCCATCACCATCATGGCCGACGCCAGCGCAATGACACCGCCGACGATAGCCACCAGCATCACCGTCAGCAGGGCAATGCCTCGGCGGGTGCGAACCAGTTGAGAGCCGGACGAACGGGCCGATGCACGCGGGATGCGGATACTCATGGCACGGTCACCGAGCCGGAGGTGGAAAGCGTTGAGAGATTCGGCGTGCAATCCTGCAGGGCCAGCGCGTAGCTGTAGATCTTACCGGAGCCCTTTTGCACACTGGCGTCCTTGTAGGCATAGCTCCCAGTGGGTGCCACGCCGAGCGTGGTAATCGGCGTGCCCCAGGTGGTCACGCTGCTCAACTTGCGCCACAGCACGTATCGAATGGCATCCTGTTCACCGGTGCCGTCATCGGTGCCGCGTGCCCACGTCACCATGACGGCGTTGCTGTCCGCACGCCATTGCAGTGTCGGCGCCGGCGGCGCCAGCGGCACGCGACCACAGGCGCGCGACTGTCGTGCGTTGGCCACATTGGGCAGCGGAATCATGTAGCGAACCACGTCGCGGGTGGTGCCGCGCGGCGGCGTTGCTTCGTACACCACCTCCACCGCACGCAGCGCATCGATGCGCATGCTGGTGGCGGTACCCGTGTCCGGTGCCACACCGCGCTTGGCCACGTTCTTCGAGAGCGGAAGCCAGTTGGCAGGCACCGAGTCAATGTTGGGATTGGTCGCGCCGAATTTCGCCGGGTCGTACCAATACTTGAAGAATGGCTTGCTTTGCGACTGCCGAAGTCCGGAGGCCACGACCTCAGCCGGCCTGTCGTTCACTTGACGATACAGCGCGTACGTGCCCTCAGAGCCGGCCACCGTATCCAGCGCGAATCGAAACGTGATCAGCTCGGCGTCGCTGTTGATGAACACGCCGGTGGTCTGCGAATAGCTCTGCAGCGGATAGGCGAATCCGGAGCCGGGGATGGTGATGCCGTTGGACGTGGTCAGCGCCGTCACTTCGGCGTCGCTGGCGAACGGGTCGACATATACCGCGCCCGTGAGTCGAATGGAGTCGGCGCGATTCGTGGTGAGGTCACTGTTGAACGCGAACACCGTGGGGCTCGCGTACACGATGGTGGGCTGCTCTTCGGTCACGTTCGTGCCGGCCGTACGAATTTCCTGTCGCAGGATGTCCCGTCCGAAACGTCCGTTCTGGATACCAGCACTCCGATCGGCGAGCACCCGAAAGCCCTTGCTTTGCGCCACCAGAAACCCCACGGCCGCCGTCAGCACGATGCTGAAGAGCGCCATGGCGATCATCAACTCGGCCAGGGTGAAGCCGCGACGGGTGCGACCCTTCCGGCGGGCGCTCATGGGGCCGCCACCGCGATGGTACGCTTCACGGGCACTGGCATGGTCGATGCGCTCACGGTGACGGTGATTCGCTTGATGCGCTTGCCGGCGGTGGTGTCGGCGGACACGGCGGTCACGGTGGTCAGGCCATCAACGACTCCGTTGTACCCGCCGCCGGTCAGACTCTCGAGCGTACTCCAGGTGGGCCATGATCGTGCCATGGCCAATTGCAGATCGGCCCGCGCCTGGGCGCGACTGCGAATATTCGAGTCGCCAACTGAGCGCTGGAACTTGGTGGTGCCCATGGAGAGCATGAGCACGACGCCGCTCAACAGCGTCAGCGCCAGCACGACTTCTACCAACGTGAAGCCGCGGTGCTGGTCGCGCCTGCGTTGCGTGATTTGCAGGGACGTCGCGCGCATCAATTGCGCCTCCATCCGCTCGACGCCCAGATGTACCAGGTGGGCCGACCGGTGGCGCGGGCAATGGTCATCGCGCGCGTGTCCTTTTCACCGACACCCTTCTGTGAACGACCAGACGTGAGATAGAGCGTGAGCGGTCTGTCAGTCCCACCGTTGCGTTGGACCACGAGCATGGGTGAGCTGCCGAACATCAGCATCGACGGCACGTCGGCGGTGGCGGAACCGAACGCGGGCACACCGGCCCCGCGACCCAGCACCACGCGCTCCGGAATCGGGAACGGGCGCGTCTTTTCGCCGTTGTCGAGCGTGAGATTGTTGTTCCTGTCCCAGATGGTGCGCACGACATGGTGCGCCGTGTCGAACACCACCAGCACGTTGTGACCGCGGGATACCGCCTCGCGCTGGGCCACCATGATGGCCATGCTCATCGTCCGCACGGCGCCGTCCACCTGGGCGCGTTCCACACGCACCTTCGGCAGCGCAATAGCGGCCATGATGCCGATGATCGCGACCACGACTAGCAGTTCGACGACGGTAAAGGCCCGTCGAAGCGCGACCGCCGTCGGTCGCGCATTGTCCGTGCGCATGAGTCTCCCGGGTGAGATACGTCCTCACCTTGGACGCCCATGCGTGATTGCGGTCACGGGTGCTCCTGCGGGCACACACGCCACCGGTTCGGATCACCACAGGGTGACGGCTCGAGCCGGTGGCGTGACGGCCGTTACACCTCCACTTCCTCGGCCTCTTTCGCGTTCTCGGCGATGATCTTCTGCGCAGCGTCCGCCGGCACCTGTTCGTAGCTGTTGAAGCGACGGGTGAAAGTCCCGTGCCCGTGGGTGAGCGAGTACAACTGTGTCGCGTAGAGGTGCAGTTCCGACTGCGGCACCACGGCACGAATGGTGGTGCGATCGCCGTCGGCATCCGTGCCCAGAATGTGCCCGCGTCGGCCCGAGACATCACCCAGCACATCGCCCAGGAAGGCGTCCGGGACGACAATTTCGAGCAGATCCAGCGGCTCGAGGATCACCGGTCGGCACTTGGGAGCCACTGCCTTGAACGCCAGTATCCCCGCCATCTTGAACGCCATTTCGTTCGAGTCCACCGAGTGCGTTGATCCGTCGAACAGTTCGGCGCGGAAGTCCACCAGCGGGAATCCGCCCAGCACACCGCGTACAGACGCTTCCTGAATGCCGCGGTCCACCGCCGGGATGTACTTCGACGGAATGACCCCGCCCACGATCTTGTTATCGAACAGGTAGCCCTCGCCGCGCGGCATGGGGCTGAGCCGCACCCAGCAATCGCCAAACTGGCCGCGCCCGCCGGTTTGCTTCTTGTGACGACCCTGCCCTTCCGCCTTGGCCGTCAGCGCCTCGCGGTACGCGATGCGCGGCCTCGTGAGGTCGGCCTGCACGCCGAACTTGCGCTTGAGCACGGCCATCGCCACATCGAGATGCCGTTCACCCAGACCGCCCACGATGGTCTCGTGCGTTTCGGGATTGTAGTGCACGTCAATGGTGGGGTCTTCATCGTGCAGTCGCTTGAGCCCCAACTGGAGTTTTTCCTCCTCACCGCGCATGGTGGCGCGCACGGCGAATTGCACCAACGGCTCGGGAAACGCCACGGACGGCAGCCGAATGGGATGCTCCCGCGTGGACAGCGTGTCGTTGGTGTGCGTGTTGCGCAGCTTGGTCACGCACCCGATGTCGCCAGCGTGCAACACGGGCACTTCGACCCGCTCCCGCCCGCACGGGACCGCCAGATGCCCCAATTTTTCGGCGCCGTCGCGGGTGGCGTTGTACACCTCCTGTCCATTGGACACGCTCCCCGACAGCACGCGGAAGTAGCTCACATCGCCCACATGCGGTTCGGCCAGCGTCTTGAACACCAGCGCGGCAAACGGACCGTTGTCGGTGGCATGCAACTGGATGGTCTCATGGCCTTCGGCGCCCGTGAGCGCGTGCATCTCCTCCATTTCGTAGGCGTTGGGCATCAGCTGCACCAGTTCAGTGAGCAATGCGCGCACCCCGATCATGCTGTCCGACGACACGGCAAACAGCGGGAAGAGGTCCATGCGCTTCATGGCCTCCTTCATGCCGTTGATCGCGCTGTCGCGATCGATTTCGCCGCCTTCGAGATACTTCTCCAGCAGCGCGTCATCGGTGGCACTGATGGCTTCGATCAGTTCCTGGCGGTAGCGCTCATAGCGCTCCTGGCATTCCGCCGGAATGTCGGCCTCGACGAATTCACCCTTCGCGCCGCTGGTGTACATGTACGCACGCTGCGTGAACAGATTGATCACGCCACGGAAGTCGGCACCCGCACCGATGGGCACTTCCACCGGTATCACCTTGGTGGACAGGCGTTGCTTGATCTGGGCGTACACCCGGTCAAAGTCCGCGTGCTCCTTGTCCATCATGGAGACGACAAACAGGATAGGATCCTGACGCGCCACGGCGGCCCGGAACATCCGCTCGGTGCCCACTTCCACACCGCTGGCCGCGCCAATCACGCACAGGGCGCCGTCTGCCGCGGTCAGCCCGGCCAGGGCATCACCCTGGAAGTCCAGTGAGCCCGGCGTATCAATGAAGTTGACCTTGCTGTCCATCCACTCCAGGTAGGCACACCCCAGCGAGATGGAATACCCGCGCTCGATCTCCTCGGGGAGGTGATCGGTGAGCGCGGTGCCGTCCTTGATGGTGCCGTGTCGCTTGCCGGAGCCGGCGGCGAAGCAGAGCGCATCGACCAGGCTCGTCTTGCCGCTCGCGCCGTGGCCGACCACGGCAATGTTTCGGATACCGGCGCTATCGTAGTCTCTCATCGTCCCCTCAACACGCCTTAGACTCAGTATTTCCCGGCTCCCGGAAGTGGGAGCCATGAGTCACCCAAGCGGGTGGCTTGCCGTAGCCTGCGCCCGGGCGCAGGCCTCGGCAAGGGGAATTACCTGACAGGCCGGACGAAGGACCGACTGACGGATCAGGCCTCCGCTGCGGCCTCCGCACGCGAGACCATGGCCGACCGCAGCAGCGTCGCTGCCGTATACAGCACCACCACGACCACGAGCCAACGCACGGCGTTCAACGGCATCTCCTTCACAATGAACGCGGCGATAAGCACCGCCGGCGCGCCGCCGATGATCAGCCCGAGTGCCGCCTTGAGGTCGAAGCGGAGCGAGCGGATGAACTGCAGCGATGCCACTGGCATCAGGAAGGCGCACGATCCCATCATGATGGGGAACGCCGCCTTGGGGGTCATGCCCAACAGGCTCACCAGAATCAGGCAGGGGCCGAAGAGGCCGATGCCCAGTGTCATCAGGGCACCCAAAATGAAGTTGCCCACGACTGCGATCACGAGCTTGGTGCCGTCGACACCAATGGCCTCACCCGGGGTCACACCCTTGTCGAGCGCGGTCATGGCCATCAGCACCGCCGCTACCAATAGGCACCCGCCCATGCCCCATTGGATCGCACGTTTGGGGAGACGGGACACCACGCCGGCACCAAGCCACGCGCCCAGCGTAGCCGCAACGATCATCGAAATCAGCGTGGTAGGATCAACCCTGACGGCACTGATGAAGATGAACGCTTCGATCAATGTGGGTGTGGTGTGGCCGACGTTGAGCGTGCCCGGGATCTTCTCATCGGTCACCGACTTGGTCGATCGGAAGAGCGCTGTGGTGGGGGCGAACGACCCGATACCCAGCGTGTCGAAGAAGTTGGTGATGAAGCCAATGCCGAGTCCTTTAGGAGTCGGGAGCGCGCGTTCCCCCGGCGACGCTTTCCGGTGACGTCCGACGGCCATGGCGATCGAGCCGAGGTGGAAGATGCTTACGACTCCGAGGGCAATGAGCAGCCACGTTTTGGCATCGAGCGACATGCGGCGGGGAGGGGCGACGGGGAGGGGTCGGCAGGCGGACGTGCGATCCATAGGATCGATCCCGGTCACCGGTTTCGCAACGGTCTTCGGACGATCCCATCCCGTCGAAGCCGGAAAAACAATCGGGCCGCGATCTGATGATCGCGGCCCGATGACTTCTGACGGACAAAGCAGCGGTATTAGTCGCTCTCCGTTTCGAATGTGAACGCATCGGCTTCCCGAAGCGAGTCCAACCAGTTCTCCACCCCGACGTCATCCCTGAGTGTGCTCCAGGCTCCGCCGCCGATTTCAGACGCATCGGACAACGAGAAGCTGAGCGCCCGCTCTGAACCTTCCGGCCAGTCTGGCATGGCCAGTCCGGCAGCGACCCGACGAAGCGTCTGGCCACATTCCCCGAGCAGCTCTGAGGCACGCGCCTGCAGCGTGAGGAATGGAATGTCGAGATCACGTGTGACCAGCCGACCCGTGGTGGCATCGCGCCACGCCGAGTCACCAACCGCCCCGCGGTCAGGCCACACACCGAGATGTCGCACGACACCCGACTGGGGTGCTTCCAGTCGCTCACTTTCGACCGTGGCCGCAAGGGCCATGGCCAGCGACTGCGCATCGGCTTCGCCGTACAGCGTGACCACTTCACGCCGCGAGCGAGTACCGAAGGGAAGCACGGGAATCGAGTTCACGTGCGCAAGCACCGGCGAATCGTTCGGACGAGCCTCAAGTCGTACGAGGACGTCCATCTGGTACCTCCAGTGTAAGAGACATGCACGAGGTGGGGAGAACCGTCTTCCGTGCGCCGTTCACGGGATGGACTCTCGACCCCACCAGCCAGCAACGTACAGGAACCAACGGGGCTGACCGCTCCCACGTTCCGCCCGCACGCCGTACTACCCCTGAGTGTCCGTGGCGGACAGCCAGACCCCGCCCAGCAGGGCGACCGCGAGTGATACACCAACAGAAACCGCGTTGGGTATGGTTGAAGTCACCGAATAACCAATTCGTAATGCGGCTGGTACAAAATCGACGGAAAGCCAGGCGTACAACGCCGCAGCAATGATAGCCGCCGCGATTCTGGTGACACCGCGAAACGACAACACCACCAGCGCCAGGCCAAGCCCCCACAGGGTGGCCACCAGCAGGTGATGCAGATAGCCCACACCAACGGCCGTCAGCGGCACCGTCGCCGACGCGATGCCCAGTCGCCCCAGCACGCCTCGGCCGGCCAGCCGGAAGACTCGACCGGCGTCATCGTCGCGGAAACCTAGCCCGATCAGTGCGCCGCCGGTGCTGATGGCCGTGAGCGAACCCGTCGCGAGCGCGGCGTCAAACCGCGAGCGCGCCCGATCGGGCGCCGCAATGGGCTCCGGCACGGGTTCCGGCGTGGTTTCGCTTACGGGTGCTGTCCCTGTCTCCGACATGGGAGAAAGCAATCGACGTGGACACGGCCACTCAAGGGCTGATCGCATCGCAATACACACTGGTTAACGACCAACGCGCGGCGGCGTCCAATGACACGTATGCTTGTGTGGTCCGTTCACCTGCCGAGGCACCGAATGCGTACGTCCATGGGTTTGCCGCTGCGACGCGGTCTCGTCGCCTGTTTCACAGTCGCCGCCGCCGTTTCCGGACTGGGTTGCGCCAGCCATAGCGGTACGGGTGGTGGCGACGAGTCGGCGGCGAGACCGTCGGCGTCCGAGATGGCCGCTCGCGAGCAAACCGCCGACCAGCAAGTGCAGCATGTGCTCAGTCGACTGGCCTTTGGCCCGCGCCCTGGCGATGTGGCCGCGGTTCGCGCCGTTGGCGTGGATGCCTGGATAGCCAAACAGCTCGAACCGCAACGCATCAGCGATGTGAATACCGAACGGTTCGTGGCGCAGTTTGCCACGCTGGGCAAATCGGGCGAAGAGCTGATTGCGCAGTATCCGCCGCCGGGTGTGCAGCTGGCGCAGATGGCTCGGCAGAACGGAGGCAGGATCTCGCCCGAAGACTCCCTGAAGCTGCGCGAGCAAGGTCGGCAGTCGTATGCGTTTCTGGGCGAGATTGCCAGCAGTCGCGTGGCGCGGGCCGTGATATCGGAGCGCCAGTTGGATGAAGTGATGGTGGACTTCTGGGAGAATCACTTCAACGTGTTCGCCGGCAAGGACCGTACGCGCTACTTCCTGCCGGAGTACGATGCGCAGGCCATCCGTCCGCACACGCTGGGCAAGTTTCGCGACCTGCTGGGTGCGGTGGCCAAGAGTCCGGCCATGCTGTACTACCTGGACAACTGGCAGAGTGTGGCCGACAGCGGGCGTCCCACGTTGCGTCAGGTTCCTCCGATGGCGCGCCGTGTGGCCGCGCGACGGGCGGCCGTGGTGGCACAGCAGCGTCCGCAACTGGCGGCCTTGGTACAACGCAAGCGCGGACTGAACGAGAACTACGCGCGCGAGTTGATGGAGCTGCACACGCTGGGTGTCGATGGCGGATACACGCAGCAGGATGTGATTCAGGTGGCGCGCGCCCTCACCGGGTGGACGTTGTCGCGCGGTGCCAACGGTGGCGCGTTCCTGTTCCGTCCGGAAGCGCATGACGCGGGCGCCAAAGTCATTTTGGGTGAGAAGTATGCCGCAGGACGTGGCGAAGACGAAGGCGAGGCGGTGCTCGATCTGCTCGCTCGGCATCCGTCCACGGCGCGGTTCATTGCCACCAAATTGGCGCGACGTTTTGTGAGTGATACGCCACCGGCGGCGCTGGTGGATCGTGCGACGGCCACGTTCCGCAAGACCGATGGCGACATTCGCGAAGTGGTGCGCACAATCGTGACCAGTCCGGAGTTTTTCGCTACCGCCACGTATCGGGCGAAGGTGAAGTCGCCGTTTGAACTGGTGGTGAGTTCGTTGCGCGTGATGAACGCGCCGGCCGATGCGACACCGCGCACCACGCAACTGGTGAGTCGACTGGGGCAGCCCATTTTCGGGCATCAGGCACCCAACGGCTATCCGGAAACCGGTGACGCATGGATGAACACCGGCTCCATTCTCAATCGCATCAACTTCGGATTGGCCGTGGCCTCGGGGCGTGTGCCGGGCGTGAAATTGGCCGACTGGCCAGCGGCGGCATCGTTACGCCCGCTGCCGCGTGAGCAGCAGGTGGATGGTGTGATTCGCGAGTTGCTTGGCGGCGAAGCGTCCAACGACACGCGGCAGGTGTTGCTCACAGGCACGAATCCGTTCTTGCAAGCGCGTGGTAGTGGCGCCGATTCGCTGTCTCTCGACGATGTGGACTCGACCATGGGTGTTGGTGCCACTGATATGGCGGCACGTCGCGCGGCAAACCGGGACGCGCGCAAGCCACTGGATCAGCAACAGAAGGCCGCCGGCAAGGAATCGGTGAAGCCCACCAAGGGTGCCACGCTCACGCAGGCTATCGGTACGTTGCCGCCAGCGCAGGGATTGGCGCAGATCGTCGGGCTGGCGCTGGGCGCGCCCGAGTTCCAGCGTCGCTGAGAGTAGAGCGGTGAGGGGCCGGAGCGGTGAGCAAACGAAGCGTTGAGCGCTTGAGGGGTCAGCCGGTGAGGGTAGGACTGTGTTCTACCCTCGACGGCTCACCCCTCTCACGCTCTACGCTTCGTTTGCTCAACCCTCAGGCCTCTCACCGCTCATACCTCAGAAATACATGCCAAGACACTTTGGGAGTCGCCGCACGAGTGTCGACACATTTCACCAGGAGCGAACTATGAATCGCCGAGTGTTTTTGAAGGCGGGTGGGTTGTCCCTGGTGACGCTGGGACTCACGCCGAGTTTCTTGCGACGCACCGCACTGGCCATGGACTTGCCACGCGCGGCACGTGGGAAAACGCTGATTGTGTTGTTCCAGCGTGGAGCGGCCGACGCGCTGAATGTGGTGGTGCCCTTTGGAGACGCCAACTATTACGCGGCGCGACCGCAATTGGCCATTGGATCTCCGGCGCGGGTGACGGGTGCGGCCGGTGCCATAGATCTGAACGGATACTTCGGATTGCATCCCGCGATGTCGCCGCTCAAGCCGTTGTGGGATCGCGGACTGCTGGCGCCCATTCATGCGGTGGGCAGCCCCAGTTCCACGCGCTCGCACTTTGATGCGCAGGACTACATGGAAACCGGCACGCCCGATCGCAAGGGCACGGCCGATGGTTGGTTGAATCGCTATTTGGCGGTGAAAGGCACGTGTGAGGCGTGTGCGGTAGGTGACAAGCCGGTGAACACGCCGTTTCGCGCTGTGGCGATGACCGCCCAGATGCCACGCATTCTGGAAGGCCCGTCACCCACGGTAGCAATGAACTCCATCGAGGAGTTTTCCATACGCACCACCGGGGGCGAAGCGGAGAAGCGATTGGAAGCGTTGTATCGCACCGGTTCCGCCGACATGGTGCATGGCAGCGGCACCGAAATGTTTGAAGCGTTGCGCGTGCTGCGCGCGGCCAATCCGCAGCAGTACAAGCCGGCGGCCGGTGTGGAGTATCCGCGCTCGCAGTTTGGTCAGCGATTGCTATCGATTGCGCAACTCATCAAGGCCGGCGTGGGCCTTGAGGTGGCGTTTGCCGATATCGGCGGTTGGGACACGCACGTGAATCAGGGTGCTGCGCAAGGCCAGTTGGCGCAGCGACTCGGCGATTTCTCAGGCAGTATCGCGGCACTGGTGGCCGACCTTGGTGACCGCATGGATGATGTCGTGATTCTGACGATGTCGGAGTTTGGTCGCACAGTGCGGCAGAATGGCACCGGCGGCACCGATCATGGTCATGCGGGCGCGATGTTCGTGATTGGCGGATCGCTCAAGACGCCGCGCAAGGTGTTGGGGCGGTGGCCTGGGCTGGCGCCGGAGCAGTTGTACGAAGGGCGCGACCTGGCGTTGACGACAGACTTTCGCAGCGTGTTCAGCGAGCTGGCGGCGAAGCATTTGGGGGCGGGGTCGTTGGACCGGATTTTCCCGGGGTATGCGACACCGGAGCGGGGCTGGTTGGGGGTGTTGTGATAGTCTCGCATGTCGCGTAATATATTGAAAATAAACACGTTAGCTCGGTATCTTGCAAAATGCACCTGTTAGGTGAATAATACATGGAATTATGGACTCAATAGGTAGATTTCTCCACCCTGCCCCGTCCAGCTTCTTCCTCCTGGGTCCACGTGGAACCGGCAAGACCACCTGGACTCGACAGCAGTTTCCCGACGCGCTCGTGGTCAACCTCCTGCAACCCGAGACGTATCGGGAACTGGTGGCTCGACCGGAACGACTGCGCGAACTCGTGCTGGGCAATACCGACCGTCGCGACATCGTGATCGATGAAGTGCAGCGCGCGCCCGAGTTGCTGCATGTCGTTCACGACTTGCTGGAACGACCCAATCCGCCGCGTTTCGTACTGACCGGCTCCAGCGCGCGCAAGTTGCGACACGGTGACGTCAATCTGTTGGCCGGACGCGCGACCATGCGCACCATGCATCCGTTCATGGCGGCGGAGTTGCCCGCGTTCGACCTCACAAGCAGCCTGAAGACGGGACTCATTCCGCTGGTGGTAAGCGCGCGCGACTCGGCCGACACGTTGGCGGCCTACGCGGCCACGTATGTCGAGCAAGAGGTCCGCGCCGAGGGTCTGGTGCGACAGGTGGGTGACTTCGCGCGCTTCCTGGAAGTGGTGAGTTTCTCGCACGGTGCGGTGATCAACATCAGCAATGTCGCGCGCGAAACGGCGGTGCATCGCAAATCCATCGAAGGCTATCTGGGCGTTCTCGAGGATTTGTTGCTGGCGTTCCGCCTGCCGGTGTTCACCAAACGGGCCAGCCGCGCCACGGTGGCACATCCCAAGTTCTATTTCTTCGATGCAGGGGTCTTTCGCTCGCTGCGTCCCACGGGACCGCTCGATCGTCCCGCAGAAATTGATGGGGCCGCGCTGGAAGGCCTGGTGGCGCAGCATCTGCGCGCGTGGATCGCGTACTCGGGGGTTGCACTCGACCTGTGCTATTGGCGCACGCGCACGGGTCTTGAGGTGGATTTCGTGGTGTATGGCAGCACCGACTTCTTCGCCATCGAAGTGAAGAACAGCGACCGTGTGCGTCCGGATGATCTCAAGGGACTGCGCGCGTTCGCGGGCGAGTATCCCGAGTGTCGACCCCTCCTCTTGTATCGTGGCGTCGATCGTCTGGAAATTGGTGGCATTCCGTGTTGGCCCGTCGAACAATTTCTGGCGCGACTGCGCCCCGGCCACTCGCCGCTGGCTTAATTGCGTCGCCGCCGTTCCTGTTCGGCCATGCGCCGCAGTTCGTCGTAGGCGCGCCGAGCGGCGGCCCGGCCGCGACGGTCGCCGATGGCATTGATGGCCTCGTCCACGGCCCGTTGCAGATCCTTGATGCGCAACTCCGGCTCGCGTACACGAGGGGGCATCGGCGGCTCCGGCGCGTCGGGTGGCTCTTCGAGCATGGCAATGCGCGACTCCGCTTCACACGATGTGGTTGGCGCCGTGCCCGCGCGAAACCATTCGCGCCGCGACGGGCCACACCAGTCGCTGCCCAGCGCGCCCGTGCCAATATCGATGGACGCGGTGACAATGCCCGAGGGCGGACGCCAGGCCACATCCTGTTCCGGGCTGTGCCAGCCGTCGCGAATGAAGCGCGCCCACACCGGTGCAGCGAGTCGTCCACCTGAAGCGTCGCCGCCCAGTGGTTCCGGTTCATCGGCACCAAACCACACACTGGCCACCAGGCTGGGCGTGTAGCCCACAAACCAGACATCGGTGCCGTCGTTGGTCGTGCCGGTTTTTCCGGCCACTGGTCCACGGATGCCGGCGCCGCGCACGGCGCGGCCAGTGCCTTCGTCCACCACGCTGCGCAGCATCGACGTGACCAAAAACGCTTCGCGCGCATCAAGCACACTGGACGTGATCGATGGCGGACGTGACCACAGCACTCTGCCAAACGTGTCTTCGATTTGCTCGACGGCATATGGCTGCACGTTGCTGCCGCCATTGCCGAAGGGCGCGTAGGCCGCGGTGAGTTCCAATGGCGTGACCGAACCCGCGCCCAAGGCCAGCGCCGGCACATCGGGCAGCGCACTGGCAATGCCCATGGCGTGGGCCTGGGCAATGATGCGCGGAATACCCACTTCGCGACTGATGCGCACGGTGGCCGCGTTGGCCGAATGCGCCAGCGCGTCGCGCATGGTCACGCGGCCCGCGTAGTCGTCGTTGAAATTGGCGGGCGTCCACTCGTCACGCCCTTCGCCAATGGTGATGGGTTCGTCGTCCACCATGGTGGCGGTGGTGTGGCCGTACTGCAATGCGACAGCGTACACGAATGGTTTGAAGGCCGAGCCAGGCTGACGACGCGCACGCATGGCGCGATTGAATCCCTTGCGCTCGATGCGACGGCCGCCGACTATCGCGCGAATGGCACCAGTGGATGGATCGAGCGCCACCAACGCGCCCTGTGTGCGCGAGGGCGCGTCGCGCCATCCGCCGCGTTCGTTGTCCACTTGCGCCGCACCACTGGCAATGGCGCGTTCGGCGGCAAACTGCGCCCGACGATCGAAGGTGCTGCGCACCCGCAACTGCCCGTCGTTGAGACTGGCCGGGATGGCGCCCACGCTGCGCAGGGAGTCCAACACGCCGCGCACCGTTTCCACGGCCCACGAATCGGTGCGTCGCGGTGGTTGCCACTGTTCGGGTAAATCGGCGATGTCGGTGGCGCGCGCTGCGGCGATGGCCGCTGGCGTGGCCACGTGTTCCCGCTCCAGCACATCCAGTACTATCTCGCGGCGGTCATGCGCCCGCGACGGATCGCGACGCGGCGTGTAACTGCTTGGCGCTTTGGGTAGCCCTGCCAACAACGCCGCCTCGGCCAGTGTGACATCGCGCACACTCTTGCCAAACAGATCCTGACTGGCGCCCTCCACCCCGTACACGCCGTTGCCCAGATAGATGGCGTTGAGATAGCGCTCCAGAATGGCCGGCTTATCAAGCGCGCGTTCAATGAGCATCGCATAGCGCCATTCCAGCAGCTTACGCGGAATGCTGCGTTCGTTGGCCCGGTGACTCAGGAATACATTGCGCGCCAACTGCATGGTGATGGTGCTGGCACCTTCGCGCACGCCAAGGGCCTTGACGTTCTCCACGCTGGCCCGCGCCACGCCCCGCCAATCGATGCCGTGATGCGAATAGAACCGCCGGTCTTCCACGGCCACGAATGCCGCCTGCACACGCGGCGCAATGCGCGACAACGGGACATTGACGCGCTTGACCTGCGAGAGCGGCGCAATGAGCGCGCCACGGCGATCAAGCAGTGCGCCACCTTCGGTGGGGCGCCAGGCCTGCAACTGCTGCACTGATGGACAGCCGTGAAAGCCACAGGAGAACCACCACGACGATGATATGGCCACGCCGAACACGGCGAGCACAGCGGAGTACCACCAGACCCGGCGGGGAATGCGTTTCAGCATCCCTCGACGCGGCGATGGGGTCGGCGCGTTGGGCACAATTTGCAGATGCAGATGCAGCGTCCGCGACGACCTCGCTAGCTTTCGCGTCCATCGTTGTTCCACTCCATCCAGAGTCGCCTGCACCACCGCATGTCGCACCCAAGACGTCGACCCACCCTGTTCGCGCGCCCGCTTGATCGCGCCATCACCGCGCTGGCGATCGCCGGACTCCTGGTCACGCCAAGTCCGGCCCACGCCCTCATACGTCACGAGGGACGCGTAAGTGCCAGACAGGCGCCCGTCGCCAAGACCCCTCCCGGTGGCTCGCCCGCACGGGTGCCCAACGAACTGGGCCGTATCCCGATTCTGGAGTGGCACCAAGTGGTTGACGCCGACGGCACCTACAAGGTGTCGCGGGAGCGGTTCCGGGCCGAACTCACCGATTTGTATGCCCGTGGCTATGTGCCCATCTCATTGGGCGACCTGCTGGACAAGCACATCGACCTGCCGGTCGGCAAGTCGCCGGTGCTGTTCACTTTCGACGACGCCTCGCCCAGCCAGTTTCGTTATCACGAACAGGGCGGCACGCGGGTGGTCGACCCAACCAGCGCGGTGGGCATCCTGCTGGACTTCATCAAAACGCATCCCGAGTGGAAGCCGCGCGGTCTGTTCTGCGCACTGCCGGCCGCGCAGGCGGGACATGCGTTCTTTGGGGAAAAGGGGATTGACGGACAGCAATCGGCGTGGCGCTTCCCCAAGCTGCAGTTCCTGGTGGCCCAGGGGTTCGAGTTGTGCAACCACACGTTGTGGCACGCCAAACTCAGCAAGTACCCTGACGCCTTTGTGCAGGAGCAGATCGCCCGCGGCACCATGGCCATCGATTCGGCGGTGCCCAACTACCGCGTGCGTGGATTTGCCCTTCCTTACGGGTTGTGGCCGAAGAACCGCGCGCTGGCCGTGAGTGGTTCGTGGCACGGCGCCAGGGGCAAGCGCGAGGTGAAGTACTCGCATGACGCCGTCTTTCTGGTAACCGGTGGTCCAGCCCGCAGTCCGTACGATCCGCAGTTCAACGCGCGCGCGTTGCCCCGAGTCCCGTTGCAGGGGGGCACGACACTGTCTACCACGCTCAATGCCATGGACAAGGCCGGCCCGATGGCGCGCTACGTGTCGGACGGGAATCCGAACACGGTGGCCGGGCGGGCGCCATAAGCTCAACGTGGTGGTGGCGTCTGGGCCGTCCCGACCGGGCGATACGTTCGACCAACCCTCTCTGCTGGGTCCTTCTTGGCGTCGCCCCCGGCGGCTTTTTTCACCCCGGCGCGGCCTTGCCGCCAATGGTGTAGCATTACAGTGGCACGCCAGCCCGTCCCAAAACGGGGGGTTGTTGGGGTGACGCTGTTGCGGGGGATCGGGCTGTGCAGATTGGCGGACACGCCGACTGTTCATTCCCTACGGGCCCGGTCCCCCAAACAGCTCATCTTTGATGGGAATTGCTGCCGACACCGCCCGGGGGCACCGCCGACGCCCGCCCCCTCAGGGCAGACAGGCGGTCGCCTATCGCGGGTCGGCGTCTGCGGCGCGCGCGCGTTCCACTTCGTCCCATCGATCAACCGCGCGGCGCAGGTGCGGGATGACGATGCTGCCGCCCACAATGAGGGCGATGCTCATGGTCTCGAACACTTCGTCGCGCGTGGCGCCCTCTTCGGCGCAGCGCACGATGTGATAGGTGATGCAGTCGTCGCAGCGCAGCACCATCGACGCCACCAACCCCAGCAACTCCTTGGTTTTCTCGTTGAGCGCGCCGCCTTCGTAGGCGCGTCCGTCCAGATTGAAGAATCGGTTGATGACGAGATTGTTCTCGCCGAGTATGCGGGCATTCATGCGCTCGCGAAATTCCCGGAATTCGGCCAGCTCGGTGGCCGTGTCGCGGCCGTGGTCGTGCGGCGGGGTCTTGGGCGTTTTGCTCACAGCGTCGGCCTCACGGCATTGGGTTAGAACGAGTAGTTGCGCAGGGTATTGAGCGCGGTTTCCAGCGCGGCCCGTTGCTGGGCGTTGGGCGAGAGTGCCCACAGGTCCTCGTACGCACCGATGGCCATGGCCAGCGCTTCCTTATCGTGCTCACTGGCGGCCAACGAGGCGGCGTTGTCGGCCAAGGCCGCCTTGGCGACTTGATCAGCGGGAAACCGCTGCGTGACCTGAAGCCACCGAATGGTGCGATCGCGTTGATTCGATTCGGTGAGCGCCCACAGATGCCAGGCCCCCCGATTCTCCGGATCAGCGGCCAGCGCGCGGTTCGCCAGCTCACCCACCACGTCAGGGCCCCGACCCGACAGCCAGTACGCGTTGGCGAGAATCACCAGGGCCCGGGCATTGGTGGGCTGTTCCTCCACCACCCGCTCATACAGCGGCCCCGCCACCTCGGGCATGTGCAGCCAGACCTCGGTGGCGGACACCAGCGCGTCGGGGGTGACACCGTGACGCAATTGGTGCAGGCGTTCCATCAAGACACCGACATTGCCGGTGGCCTCATAGAGGGAAACCGCCTCGGCAAGGGCGGCGGGAAGATCCGTGGGCGGGGCAATCATGGCGGGAAAAGTAGCGACTCGGGTCAAAGTCGCGGGGGTTGGGCGTCCCTCAGCCGTTGGTGCGGGTTGCGCAGATCGGTCTGGGTCGTAATACTCCAAGCGTAGCGATCGCGAAGGCTGGTTGGCGCCTCGCATCAAGTGCGACCGGGGTTCCGGGCACGTTCCGGCGATGAACCCCTCCAGTGATTCAGTTGCGCGAGTGTTCGCGCACCCCCGAGCGGTACCGGACGGCGCTTCACGCCAATCCGGCTGTGCGACGGCACGAAACAACACCCGTCCCGATTATCCCGCATTTCTTGCGCTTGTCTGCGCCTTTCGAGTCCCTTCGTGGATTCGGCTTTCTCGGCACATGGCCTTACTGGCCATGGCGCTGCGCTCCGTCCGTCCGGACGAGAGCCCACGTATCACCTGCAGTTTCCGAATGAACGAACGCAAACGCCCTTCTCGCCGCGGCCGACCCCGGTCGAACTCGACCCCCGACACTACCGGGGATCTGAATCCGTATCTTGATGCGCCCGATAGCGGGCCAACGACTTCCCCGCCGCCAATTGAAGCGGCTCCGCCTCCGCGACCCGCGCCGCCGCCACCAGAAATAGTGGTGGAGCGCAACGCTGGCGATCAGCTTGAGCGCATTCAGCGCATGGAGCAGGCCGACCGTCTGGAGCGCGCCGCGCGGCCGGAGCGCGTGGACCGCCCGCCGCGCCCGGATCGTCCGCCACGTGGTGATCGCGGCCCCCGTCCACCGCGTGGTGATCGACCCGATCGCGGCGGTGAGCGAATCGATGGACCGGCGGGCGATGACCGCAATGGTCGTCGCAACGGACGACGTGGACGCAACCGATTCCGTCGTGGTGGTGGAGGTGGCGGCGGAGGCGGCGGACCAGTGGGCACCAACGTTGGTGGACAGGGCGCGGACGTCGGATTTGACCGTAGCCCGTCGATTGTTACACCCGCCGAAGGGACGATGCAGGGGTGGTTTGACGTGGCACGTGATGGCGGATTCCTTCGACTGCCGGTCAACAGCTACCTGCCCGATCCCGCCGATCCGTTTGTGTCGCCGGCGCTGGTTCGCCAGTACCAATTACGTCGCGGTGACAAACTCGAAGTGTCGTTCGGGCGCGACCAGCGCGGTCGTCAGGTGGTCATCGATGTCGTGGCGTTGAATGAAGGGTCGCCGGTGTTCCTTGAAAAGCGCCCCGACTTCAATACCCTCACGGCCAGCTACCCCGACCGGAAGTTGACGCTCGAAACGGGTCGCCCGGCGAAGACCGGACCCGAACTCACGCGACGGGCCATCGACCTCATTGCGCCCATCGGATACGGCCAGCGCGCGCTTATTGTGGCGCCGGCACGCGCCGGCAAGACCACGCTGTTGCAGGCCATCGTCGAGGGCGTGGCCATCAACCATCCGCAGGCGGCGTTGCTGGTGCTGCTGGTGGATGAGCGTCCGGAAGAAGTGAGCGAGATGATCACGTGGGGATACGGCGAAGTGGTCGCCTCCAGCTTCGACATGCCGGCCAAGCGCCACGTGGAAGTGGCCGAAATGACACTTGAACGCGCGCGACGCCTGGTGGAGCTGGGTCAGGACGTGGTGATCGTACTCGACTCCATCACGCGATTGGCCCGCGCGTACAACACGGTGGAACGCGGCACCGGACGCACTATGTCGGGCGGCCTCGATTCATCAGCCATGCAGAAGCCGAAGGCGTTTTTCGGATCGGCCCGCATGATCGCCCCGCAACACGGCGGCGGTTCGCTGAGCATCATTGCGACGGCGCTGGTGGAAACCGGCTCGCGCATGGATGAAGTGATCTTCGAGGAGTTCAAGGGCACGGGCAACTCCGAGATCAAGCTCGATCGCAGTCTCGCCGACCGGCGCATCTACCCCGCCTTTGATATCGCCACCAGCGGGACCCGTCGCGAAGAGAAGTTGTATCGTCCCGACCAGTTGGAGAAAGTCCACCTGCTGCGTCGCGGCCTGCATCAGTTGCCGCCGCAGGCGGGCATGGAGTGGCTCATCAAACGCATCGCCGCCACGTCCAACAACGATTCGCTGCTGGATGGACTGTAAGGGCGGTCGTCCAGCCACGGTCGTGGACCACGCTTCATGACCCGCAACCGCATCGCGCACCGTGCCGATTTTTCGGTGCGGTGCGCGTGTGGCAAGGTGTACAACACCGACGACACGCACATCGGCAAGCAGATCAAGTGCCGGTGCGGGCGTGTCGTGACGATCGTGCGCCCGCGGGAGGAGTACGCGGAGTCGTACGAAGCCAAGGCGAAGGACGAACAGCGCCGTCGCGAACAGGACGCGGCGGTGCAGGCCCGGCGAACCGCGTCAGCCCGACGGCGAGCGCGACTCACGCAATGGCCCAAGCGGATCGGACCAGCGATGGCGGCGTGGCTGATGGATGCCGTGAGCGTGATGGGCAGTCGGCGGCCCCTGCGTCGATGGACGGCGCGCGCATCGTGGGCGTGGAGCGCGCTGATGTTGGTGACCTGGGTGTTGCTGATCACCACGTCGGAATCGTTTCTGCCCGCCACGCTGCTGGCGTATGGTCCGCGATTTGTCTTGCTCATACCGTTCGTGATGCTGGTGCCGTTGGCGGTCGTCGTCGTGCGCAGCGCGCTCGTTCCGCTCACGCTCGCGCTGGCCGTCGTGGTGGGCCCCATCATGGGCGGTCGTGTGTCGTGGCGGACCGTGGGTCGATCACTGCCGGCCAATCCACCCGCTGGGGCGATGCGCGTGCTGAGCTTCAACACACAGGGTGGCGGCATTGTGGCGGTGCAACTGCGCGACGTGATCGATCGCCTGCATCCCGACCTGATTGCCCTGCAGGAGTGCGGTGACGCCCTGTGGGATTCATTGCAGGCGTTGCCGCGCTGGCATCGCGCCCGCTACGCGAACTTGTGCACCGCAAGCCGTTGGCCGATTACGGCCGAGGACTTGATGCCGCGCGGAGATTTTCAGCGCATTGCTCAATACGGGTTTGGCGGGACGGCCATGGTGGCGCGGTACACCATCGCGTCGCCGCATGGCCCGCTGGTGTTCGTCAACCTGCATCTCGAAACCGCCCGCAAGGGACTGGAGGCGTTGTCGGGCGATGATGGATTCATTCCCGATCAACTGACCGCATCGCGCGCGGAAGACATCGCGCGGCGCGGGACCGCGGGGAACCGCATCGACCTCAATGCGCGCATCCGCGACCGCGAATCAGAGCGGGCGGCGGTGTGGTCGTCACGCGGCGACCCGCGCGTGCCCGTCATTTTCGCCGGCGATTTCAACCTGCCCGTGGAGAGCGCCATCTTCCGCCGACACTGGGGCGGATTCACCGATGCGTTCGAATCGAGTGGCTCAGGCTTTGGCTGGAGCAAACGCGAAGGTCGACTGCTTCGTATTCGCATCGATCACATCCTGGGCAACGACGCCGCACCGCGAGCGCTCGGCGCCTGGCTCGGACCGGAACTCGGCAGCGATCACTTGCCGCTGGTGGCCGACCTGAATTCGTCCAGCAGCGTGGCCGCGGCACGAATGCCGAGTCGATAGTTCTCCGCGCTGATCCACTCGTCGGGCGCGTGCGCGTTTTCGCCGGGCAGTCCGAATCCCATCAACAAGACCGGCGCTCCGAGAATGCGCTCGAAGTCGCCCACCACGGGAATTGATCCCCCTTCGCCGGTGATCACGGGCGCACGACCAAACGCGGCCTCGAGCGCGCGCTTGCCCGCTTCGATGATCGGGCCCTTGAGATCGGCGCGCCACGGACGACCGCCGTGCAACGCGGTGACGGTGGCCGTGACGCCCGGCGGTGTCACGCGCGCCACGTGTGCCGTGACCAGCCGTTCGATTTCGGACGGTTCCTGATCGGGCACCAAACGGAAACTCACCTTGGCCATGGAGATGGCCGGCAGCACCGTCTTCGCGCCTTCGCCGGTGTAGCCGCTGAGCAGTCCATTCACTTCGCAGGTGGGACGCGTCCACAGGCGTTCGAGCGTGGTGTACCCCGGCTCGCCGCCCAGTGCGGTGACACCGACTTCGTGCATCAACCCGTCATCACTGAACGGCAACGTGCGCATCTGCGCCCGCACCGCGTCGGGGAACGGACGCACGTGGTCGTAAAACCCGTCAATGGTGATGCGCCCATCGCGGTCGTGCATGGTGGCAAGAATGCGTGCGAGGGCCATGGCCGGATTCACCACGGCACCACCGTACATCCCCGAATGCAGATCGCCGTTGGCACCGCGGACATCGATTTGCACATAGGCCAGTCCGCGCAGCGACGACAGGATGCTCGGGATACCCGGTGCGAACATGGTCGAATCGGAAATGACCACGGCGTCGCACGCCAATCGCGTCTTTTCGCGCTCGAGGAACTGCTCGAGATTGACGCTGCCGACTTCTTCCTCGCCTTCGGCCAGGACAATCACATTCACCGGTAGCGTCCCGCGCACGGCCAGGTGCGCCTCAAGCGCCTTGATGTGCAGATACAGTTGTCCCTTGTCATCGACACTGCCGCGCGCATAGATGCGGCCGTCGCGCACGGTGGGTTCGAACGCCGGCGAGGTCCACAAGTCCAGCGGTTCCGGCGGCTGCACATCATAGTGGCCGTAGATCAGCAACGTGGGCGCGTCGGGGCCTGCCTGGCGCCATTCACCCAGCACAATCGGGTGACCGGGCGTTGTCACGAGCTCGGAGGTGAAGCCAATGCGCGTGAGCGCGTCAGCCACGAAGTGCGCCGCCGCCAGGCAGTCGTCCTTGTGCTCCGATTTGGCGCTGACGCTGGGAATGCGCAGAAACGCAAACAGTTCGTCCTGGGCGCGGGCATCGTTGGCGGCACACCACGCGGCGAGATCGGTCGGAATGACGGGAGTGGTCACGAGAAGGACTGTCCTGGAGAATCGGAAGGGATGATCAGCCGCGAGGCGTCACGAGTCGGTTACCGACCGCGAGACCGGCCACTACGGCCAGCACTCCGGTCAGCACACTGGCCAGCGCATACAGCACCGCGCGCGATGTTCGCCCCTCCTGCATGAGGGTGACGAATTCCGCGCTGAAGGTGCTGAAGGTGGTGAAGCCGCCGCAGAAGCCGATGGTGAGCGCGGCGCGCATGATGGGGTTGCTGTCGGGCGTACTGTACACGCGCGCGAACAACGCGATGAGAAACGATCCGGAAATGTTGATGACGAACGTGCCCAGCGGGAAATGGCCGTGGGCGCGCGTGAGCCACATGGAGAGGGCGTAGCGCGACACCGATCCCGCGGCGCCTCCGATGGCAATTCCCCAAAGCATGCCGAAGGATACGGCGTTCAACGCGTGCCCGATAGCGACGGGGATTGCCGTGGACGCGCGGGCACGTTGGTCGCGATGCGATACAGCCAGACGCGTCGATGCGCGATCGCCGCGTCGGCGCGGCGCAAGACCACCTGCGGACCCCGTCGCGACTCCTTGAACCATGTCGCGACGCGCACGCCGAGGGTGTCACCAACGGGATTGTCGTCGAACACGGCCACCAATCCGTCACCAGGCCGCACTTTGTCGTACGCCGTCGGCCAGAGATCGAACTGATTGGGTCGTCCACCCAAATTGAGCGAGAACACCGTTGGGTGATCGGCGAGATGAAACGCCAGCGCCGAGGCGTCCTGATAGCGATCGGCCGCCACCCACCGGTCGACCGTACCGTCGAGGAAGGGATCGTGACGCGCTGAGTCGACGGCTGCCGCCAGCGTGCTCCAGCCATAGCTGCGCGAGAAGAGGTCCTGTCGAGGGGCGAGGGGCAGCACCGGCCGCCACGCCTGCACGCTGACCATCAACAGCACGGCCACCGCGAGCGCCACGCCGCCGCGCCACCACCGACCGCGAGCCGGGCTGCCGGTGTCGCTGGACAGCAGCAGAATCGCCGATGGGTACATCAGCGCCGGCCAGTTGGCCTCCACCGTTCGGCGGGCGGCACTGATGGAGAAGAACACCAACGGCAGCACCGCGGTGATGGCCAGCGCGAATCGACGCGGTTGAACGTCATCGACGCGTGACTGCCACCGCGTGCGCCATCCATCGCGCAGTGCGACCCACACCGCATAGGCCATCAAGCCGAAGAGGATTGGCGAGGCGAGTCCGAATTGACCACCGATCAACTCGAGTTCGCGCGTCAGCACGGTGCCGCGCACGGGGCCGCCAAAACCGTGCCCCAGCTGGAATCGGAACGAGATCCAGTTGTTCATGGCGTTCCACAGCACCACGGGCGAGAACAGCACCAGCGCAATGAGCGACGCCAGCCACGGCCCGCCTTCCCGAAAACGTATCCGGAGCGCCGGATGCATGAGGCACGCCACGACCAGCCCGATGGGAAAGAGCACGGCGGTATACTTGGCAACCAGCGCCGCGCCAAGGCTGATACCGGCCAGCACCCACCACCACAGGCCTCGGCGCGAGCGAAGCGGCGCGGCCAGCGCGCGCTCGACGGCCAGCAGCGACACCATCGACGCCGCGAACAACGCGGCATCGGGGGTCGCCAACACCAGGCCGAGCAGGGCCAGCGGCACCACGGACATGAGCAGGCTGGCCCGGCACGCGGCGCGCGCGCCGGGTTCACCGCGCCCCGCGAGATACCAGGCCGCGAGCAGGGCGCCGACATGGGTGACGAACGCGGCCAGCATGGGGCCGGCGCGAACGCCGGCAGGGGACGTGCCGATGATCGCCGTACCCAGCTTGGTCAGCAGCGCGATGCCGGGCGGGTGATCGAAATACCCCGCCGCCAAGTGTCGCGTCCAGAGCCAATAGTACGTTTCGTCGGGCACCAGGGGCACCAGCGACGACAGCAGCGCGCGCAACAGCGTCGCGCCGAACAGCCACAACAGCGCCCGCCGCCAGGAAGCGCGTGAGACGGCACTGAGCACCAAAGTCGGGTCGTTCGGGGGGGTCACCAAGGGGAGGTAAGTTGTCACACTGCCCAATCGTCTCGCCACTGAGGCACTGTCGGACGGCGGCGGCCTGCCCGGCCAGATCGACCGGGAATCTGCGGGGTATCAGCCCTTTGCGGTGGCCGCGTCAACCTGCGGATTGGATTTGTGACACCTTGATCCGGACTCGGGAGTGGTGCCATGACGTCCGATCCAACCAGATTCCCGTGGTGTAACGGTTACGGCTAGCCACGACCGTGCGTCTCAGTAGTGTGCCCCGAGGTTCGTCGCGGGCGCCTTCCATCACTTATTTCAGACAGGACCACCCTGCATGCGGGTCTTCGCCCCGATCGTCCCAGCGCCGCTGCGCCATCTGGCCGGCCTCACGCCGCGTATTGCCGTGACCGCGCTGGCCATGGCCGCCTTGGCCGCGTGCAACCTCAATCCGAATGTGTCCGCCTGTAGTGTCACCATTGCCCCGAGCAGTATCTCGGTGCCGGTGAACGGCGCGGTCAACGTGTCCGCCTCGGCGTTCGACTGCGATGGCAACTCCATTCGGAACAAGACCATCAACTATCAGTCGGCCAACACGGCCGTGGCCACGGTGACCACCACCGGACAGGTGATCGGCATCAGTGTCGGGCAGACGTCTGTATCGGCCGTGGCGAATGGCAAGAGCGGCACGGCGCAGGTGACCGTGACGCCGGAAGTGGCGAACACGGTGACCGTTTCGCCGGCCACGTTCACGCTGCGGCTGACGAATGTGAAAACGTTCTCGGCCACCGCCAAGAACGCGACCGGCACGGTAATCACCGGACGGACCTTCCGGTGGTCCTCCAGCAACTCGTCCATTGCATCGGTTGATCAATCGGGCAGTGTCACCGCGCTGACCCCGGGCAACGTCGTCATCGCGGCGGATGCGGACGGCGTCATTGGCAATGCGTCGCTGACCGTGACCAACATTCCCATCGGCGCGTGCTCGCTGGCACCGGCATCGCAGACCGTCACGGTCACGAACCAGGCGCAACCGGTAATCACCTTGCGCGACACGGCCAACAACGCCCTGCCGACCCTCGGACGTCCGCTGGCGTGGAGCAGTGACAATGAAATCGTGGCGACCGTCTCGACGTCCGGCGTGATCACCGCCCGCAAGAGCGGCACGGCGCGCATCACGGCGTCGTCGGTCGAATACCCGAATGTCAGCTGCGGGACCAACTTCATCGCCGTCGATCCGCGCATCGCCACCGCCACCATTCAGCCGCGCACCGGCTCACTGCGCATCGGGATTCCCCGTCAGTTGACGGTGGCATTGGCCGACAGTGTCGGCGGCGCCATTCCGCCGGGCCGCGTGATCACCTGGACGAGTGCCACACCGGCCATCGCCTCCGTTTCGGCAACCGGTCTGGTCACCGGCCTTTCGCTGGGCACGGCGCGCATTGCCGTGAACGCCGAGGGCGCGAGAGACACCGTGAATTTCAGTGTCACCAAGATTCCGGTGGCGACGGTGCGCCTGACGCCGTTGTCATCCAGCATCGTGCAGGGTCAGACCGTGCAATTGAGCGCGACGGTCGAGGACTCGACGGGAGCCGTGGTCACCGATCGCTTCATCGAGTGGAGCAGCAACGATCCGACCAAGGCGAATGTGTCGCAGACCGGTCTCGTGAGCAGCTTCTCGCCAGGCACGGTCACCATCTCGGCGATCAGCGAAACGCGTACCGGTACGGCGAATGTGACGGTGCAGCAGGTGCCGGTGGATACGATTGCCGTCCTGGGCGACTACTCGGTCACCATCGGTACCGTGACCAAGGCTTTTGCCATCACCCTCAAGGACGCCAGCGGCAATCAGCTGTTCGGCCGCACCGTGAGTATCACCAGCAGTGCACCGGGCGTGGCGACTGGCGCGGTCAACCAGAATGCCACGCAAGTCACGGTGACGGCGTTTGCGACGGGCACCACGACGTTCACGCTGCGTGCGCTCAATCCCAACGGACAACCGGAAGGCAAGGCCACGCAGGTGCTGGTCACCATCCTGCCATAGCGACGTGACGCGCTGCGGCGCGGCGACCACTCAAAGCCCCCGGCATCGAGCCTTCGCTCGGTGCCGGGGGTTTTGACTGCCGGGTGCTCATCCCACCGCTACTTTTCCGTCATGAGCCCAATCCCCAAGCCTTCGTTCCTGCGCGGCCTGTTTGCCGGCGAGATTGCCGACGAACTGCTGTTTCCGTATCCGGCGCCATTGGACGAACGCCGTCCGGATGAGGCGCAGGTGGTGCGACACTTGGTGGATGCGCTCAACGAGATGGTGGCCAACGGCCTCATTGACTCGCGGGCCTTTGATGAGGCCGAAACGATTCCCGAGCCGGTGATCCGCGCGTTCGCCTCGGCCGGACTGTTGGCACTCACCATTCCGAAGGCCTACGGCGGTCTCGGGCTGTCCGCCTCCGCGTATGCCCGCGTCTTTGGTGCGGTCGCGGCCATCGATGCGTCGCTGGCGGTGCTGATCGGCGTGCACTGTGGTCTTGGCAGCAAAGCGCTCGTGCTGTTTGGCAACGAGGAGCAGAAGTCGCGCTATCTACCAGGACTCGCGCGGGGCGACACGCTGGCCGCATACGCGCTCACCGAACCGGAGACCGGATCGGACGCGCAGCATATCGTGACGCAGGCGCGCCGTGCGCCGGATGATCGCGGCTGGTTGTTGACCGGTCGCAAGCACTGGATCGGCAACGGGCACCGTGCGGGCGTCATCGCCACGTTCGCGCAGACACCCGTCGTGCGCGACGGTGTCGAGGTCCAGCGCCCGACCGCGTTCATCATCCGTCCGGATATGCCGGGCTTTCGACTGGACGGCACGGTGCGCAAGCTCGGCATTCGCGGATCGACGCAAGCGGAGTTGGTGTTCGAGGACATGTATGTGCCGGACGATCACGTGCTGGGTGCCGTGGGCAAAGGCTTTGGCGTGGCCGTGAATGCGCTGAACGCCGGCCGCCTGTCGCTGGCCTCGGGGTGCGCATCGGCGTGCAAACGCCTGTTGGGAGAGTACACGCGGTACGCCGAGGCGCGCACGCAGTTTGGCGGCCCGCTGGCATCGTTCGAGATCACGCAGCGCAAGATGGCCACGATGGCGGCCGACACGTATGCCGCCGATTCGATGGTGGGCGCATTGGCCGCCGCGCTCGATTCGGATGACGTGGACGCGTCGTTGGAAGCGGCCTGTGCCAAGGTGTTCGCCAGTGAACTGGTGTGGCGGAGTGCCGATGAACTGGTGCAGTTGGCGGGCGGTCGTGGCTTCGTGAAGCCGTGGCCCTACGAGCGCTACCTGCGTGAGGCCCGCATCAATCGGATTTTCGAGGGGGCCAACGAGATTCTGCGACTGTTTGTCGGACTGAACGGCATTCAGGAGCCCGCGGAGGATTTGAAAGAACTCTCCGAGGCGTTGCGCAACCCGATTACGAATTGGGTGCTGGTGTCCGAGTACGCGGTGGGACGCGTTCGCTCCGCGCTGGGTGGCCGCGATCGACTGGCCGCGACGCTGCACGCGTCACTGGAGCCGCATGGCAAGTTCGTGGAGAAACATGTGGCCGAACTGGCCGCCGCCACGCAGAAGCTGATTGTTCGGCACAAGAAGGAGATCCTGCATCGGCAACTCGTGGTCGAACGACTGGCGAATATGGCCATTGAGCTGTATGCCTCCCTGGCCACGATTTCCCGCACGCAGCGCTTGATCACCGAATCCGGCGCCGACGCGTGCGCGCGGGAGATTGCGTTGACGGAACTGTTCTGCGTGCAATCGGGTCGTCGGTTTCGCGCACTGCGCATGGAGCTGGACGGCGAGGCGGGCGACACGATCGACACCCTGCGCCTACGGATCGCGGCGACCATCCGGGGCGAGGCCGGCTATGGTTCCAGCGACGCCGTATTGGACGTTCCTGTGCCGCCGCTGCCCGCCTGGAGTTTGACGAAGGCTACGCAGGAACGCGGTTACTGATCGGTCTTGAGCAGCCCCAGCCGCAACGCAAACTTGACGTAGTCGGTGCGATGCGTCAGGCCCAGCTTTTCGCCGATGCGCTGTTTGTACGTGTCGACCGTCTTGGGACTGATGGTGAGTTGCTCGCCGATTTCCGGTGCGGTGTAGCCTTCGGCCACCATTTTCAGCACCACTTGCTCGCGATCGGTGAGTTTCTCGAATCGCGTGCGTTCTTCGGCCGCCCCATCGCGCTTGGCCAGTCCACGCGCCAAGGCCCGCGCCGCGGTGGGCTGCACATAGATGTCGCCAGCCGACACCGTGCGCACCGCATCCACAAGTTCGCGATCGGCGACGGACTTGAGGAGGTAACCGCTGGCACCGGCCTCGAGGAGCGCGACCAGATGCTCGTCTTCGGTATGCATGGTGAGGACCAGAACGCGTCGCGTCACCTCACCGTCGGGGTTGGGCGCCCGAACCGCATTGAGTTTCTGCAACTCACGCGTTGCCGTCAGGCCGTCCATCTCGGGCATGGACAAGTCCATGACGATGACGTGCGGGTTGACCCGCTCGGCGAGGGCCAGGGCATCCTTGCCTGAACTCCCCTCGCCGACGACCGTGATGTCCTTCGCGGTTGACAGAACGGCCTTGAGGCCGGCGCGCACAATCTGGTGATCATCTACCAGTACAACACGAATGAGGTCTGGACGCATAATTGAATCTGCCGATCGTGGACCAACGGGGCAACCGAATACGTTGAATAGGTGGGGACGGGATAGTCAGTGCGCGGGGGTCACCACGCCGCTGCAGGAGCCAAGGCCAATGCGCACTGCGTCGTCGCGTGCGGCGTACGCGGTCATGATCACCTCGTCGCCATCCTCGAGAAACGCCCGGGTTTCCCCATTCGCCAGCGTGATACGCTCGGCGCCACGCCAGGTCAGCTCCAGCAGGCAACCGCGACTGTCCTTGGCCGCGCCGGACACGGTGCCGCTCCCCAACAGGTCGCCCGGGCGCATGGCACAGCCGTTGCTGGTATGATGGGCCAGCATCTGCGCGGCCGACCAGTACAGATCGAGGGTACTGCTCCGGGTGAGACGCACCGGCGCGTCGTTGGCGTCCCGCATCCGCGCTGTGCGCAGCCAGACTTCCATCGTGATGGCAAAACCGCCGCGCGCACGATCGGTCGGACTGTCGAGATACGGCAGCGGTGCCGGGTCACCCTCCGCCCGGAGGGCCAGCGGCGCGCGGAAAGGCCGCAGCGCTTCCAGGGTCACCACCCACGGACTGATGCTGCTGGCGAAATTCTTGGCCAGAAACGGACCCAACGGCTGATACTCCCAGCTCTGGATATCGCGGGCCGACCAGTCGTTGAGGATGCACACACCGAACAGATGGTCTTCGGCTTCCGCCAGCGGGATCGTTTCACCCAGCGCATTCCCGGTGCCCACGAACGCGCCCAACTCGAGCTCGTAGTCAAGCAATCGCGAGGGCCCAACCGTCGGCGCGGTGTCGTTGGGCGCCATGCGTTGCCCGTTCGGGCGCCGAATGGGTGTGCCCGACACGACGATGGTCGACGAACGACCGTGATATCCGATGGGCACCCACTTGTAGTTGGGCAGCAGCGGATTGTCCGGCCGAAACATCGACCCGACGTTGTGGGCGTGGTGCACCGAAGCATAGAAGTCGGTGTAGTCGCCGATTTCGACGGGCAGAAACATCTCGGCGTCCCGTTGGGCCACCAGCGCGTATTCGGCCGTCTGACGTTTGTGCACCACCGTCTGGTCGGACAGGAGCCGCGAGACGGCTTCGCGCAGCGCACGTCGCGCGGCGGCACCACGCGCCATCAGGGCATTGAGCGTCGGTGACGCGCACGTTCGTGCCGCCTGTCTCGCCTCGCTGACATCGTCATCGAAGAGGCCGGCCGCCAGACAGGCCGCCACGTCGAGGATCGCGTCGCCGATCGCGACGCCAACGCGAGGCGCCTCGAGGCTCCCGGCGCGCCGAAATACGCCGAACGGCAAATTCTGGATGGGGAAATCGGCGTCCGGCACATTGGCCGATGCGACCCAGCTACGGAGCGCGGGATTGGTCGTGGCGTCGGTCATGCGACTGCGCGGAACGCCGGAGTGGTGTCGCGCTTCACAACCACCCCATGGCCCGTATCTCCGTCACCGGTTCGGTAAACGAACATGAGCCGAAGCTCACCAGCAGCCGTTCACGCACACGCTGAAGCGTTTCGCGGTCGAGCACCACCGCCCCGTTGTCGCTGCGCCACGTGATCTGCACCTCGTCAATGGACACCGACGCGGCATCTAACTCGTCCAGCAGTCGCACGGCCTGCGTGACATCGGCGCCCTGCACCAGCAGCGCGGCCGTCAGGAAGACATTCAGGAAACCGTACATGCGACCGGACGGCGCATCGGCATCGTACGTGAGGCGATAGGGTCCGCTGATCGGATGATGCAAACCCGCTGTGGCCTTGGCCACGATTTCATGGTCGAAACACGTCTTCAGGAATGACGCGATGGCCTCGCTGGCCGGAAACGCCGACGCCACGATGCCACCGGTACGCATTTTTGCCCGACGTCCGAGGTCGGCAACACGCGGCAACAGCTCGGGTGCGGCGGCGAACGGTATTTCGAAGTAGGTGACCAGATCGCGCGGAATCATTGCGTCGAGCGTTGCCAACTGCTTCGCATCGCCCAGACGCACCTCATACGCGTCCACCAGCGCGCCACACTCTTCGAAACAGACTCGATGGCGTTCATTGAACGCGACGATTCCGGCCAGATCGGCCGCCGTGTCGTCACTGGCCGTTGCGGTCAAACGCCAGGGGATGGCACCGGCGTCGCGAGGCAACAACGGATCGGCCTGCTGCGAAAACAACTCCAATGCGCCGGCCGGACAGACAAAACGACCCAGCATCCATCCAGCCCCGGCGGCGCGATAGTGTGCGTAGTTACGCACTGCGGCCGGCATGGCGAGCGTAGCCGGTGGGAACAAACCGGCGTAGTCCACGAGTCCTTCAAGCAGGAGGCGCGACGCGTTTTCGGTGACGGGCGGCAAACGAACTGGCATGGCTGTGATTACATCCCTTCAAAATCGAGCGCGAGATCGAGGGCAGGCGCCGAATGGGTGAGCGCGCCGATCGAAATGCGATCAACGCCGGTTTCGGCGATGAGACGAACGGTTTGCAGCGTCACACCTCCGGACGCCTCGGTGGTGGCCTTCCCGCGACAGCGCGCCACCGCCTGCCGGAGCAGTTCCAGCGGCATGTTGTCCAGCAGGATCCAGTCAGCGCCCGCACTCAGCGCCTGATCGACCTGGTCGAGTGAATCGCACTCCACCTCAACCGGTGTGTCCGGCAGTGCGAGTGCCCGGGCACGCGACACGGCCGCGGCAATGTCGCCACCAATGGCGGCCAGATGGTTGTCCTTGATCAACACGCCACTGCGCAGATCCATGCGATGATTGGTGCCGCCGCCGGCGCGCACTGCGTACTTCTCCAGGGCGCGCCATCCGGGCAACGTCTTACGGGTATCAAGAATCTGTGCCGGGGTGCCGCGCACCAAGTCAACGAACGATGCGGTGAGCGTGGCAATCCCCGAGAGATGCTGCAGATAATTGAGCGCGACTCGTTCCGCGGAGAGCATGCCGCGCGCGTTGCCGGTCAGGTGCATCACGGTGGCGCCGCGACCCACCCGCGAGCCGTCTTCGGCGTCAATGCGAATGGTGACGTGCGGATCGAGCTGCCGAAAGGCCTCAACGGCGAGGGCGACACCGGCAATCACTCCTTCCCGGCGTGCCACCAGACTGCTGCGCGCGTGCCGCGTGCTGATGACCGTCGCCAGCGTCGACAAGTCGCTCTGCGCCTTGTCCTCGTGCAGCGCGGCGGCCACATGCGACCGGATCTCATCGGACGTCAGCGGAAACTCGAGGGGCGACACCGACGGCATGCGAATCGCGGTGGTGTCGAGCGGGGTGATGGTGCGCGGCTTGATCGCTTCCCATGCGCGTGGCGGCGTGGGACGCAGCGGCGGATGATAGTCACTCATTCACCAGGATCCTCGGGAACCACGGGGCTGGAAGTCGGGCCACCACCAATGGCGACCATGCGTTCGATGGCTGTGCGGGCACGCGCCGCGATGTCCGGTGGCACCGTGATGCGGTGCTGCAGGTGCAACAGTGCATCGCGCACTTTGGGGAGCGTCGTCACCTTCATGTACGCACAGACGGCGCGATTGTTGGCCGCGATGAAGTGCTTGTCGGGGTGCTCCCGGCGCAGTCGATGCAAGATGCCGATTTCAGTGGCCACGATGAAGGTGTCATTCGTGCTCTGCCCCGGTCGACGGATCATGCCTTCCGTTGACAGGATATGAACCCCCTCGGCGGCGATCGCACCAGCCGAAATGGCCTCCACCACCGGCGTGGCACAGCCGCACTCCGGGTGAATGAGAAATTCGGCTCCCGGGTGCTGTGTCCGCGTGAGATTGATGTGCTCGGGATCGATGCCTGCATGGACGTGACACTCACCCATCCACACGTGCATGTTGGCGCGTCCGGTCAACCGTCGAACATGCGCGCCGAGGAACATGTCGGGCAGGAACAGGACCTCGCGGTCGGCGGGAATGCTGTTCACCACTTCGACCGCGTTGCCAGACGTGCAGCAGTAATCGCTCTCCGCCTTCACCTCGGCGGTCGTATTCACGTATGCCACCACCACCGCACCGGGGTGCTCGGCCTTCCACGCTCGCAACTGATCGGCGTTGATGGTGCTGGCCAACGAACAGCCGGCGGCGAGGTCGGGCAACAACACGGATTTTGTCGGCGACAGGATGGCCGCCGTTTCGGCCATGAAGTGCACGCCACAAAAGACAATGACGTCGGCTTTGGTCTTCGCCGCCTCACGCGACAACCCCAACGAATCGCCGACGTAGTCCGCGACATCCTGGATTTCCGGCCGCTCGTAGTTGTGCGCAAGAATCACCGCGTTGCGCGATTTCGCGAGCGCGCGGATCTCGTCGGCGAGGACGGGATCGTAGTGGGCTTCGAGGATTGTCATGGGGGGAGGAGACGGGAGACGGGAGACGGGAGAAGGGAGATGTCCGGCTGACGGATGTCGTCTCCCCTCTTCCGTCCCCCGTCTACCACGTAATGTGGCGATCCTGCCATTTCCGGCGCGTCTTGGGAAAATCGCTACGGAAGTGCCCTCCGCGCGACTCCTTGCGCAATAGCGAGGCCTCGGTCACCAGTGTGGCGGTGGCGTGAAGATTCCGTTCTTCCGTGGCGCCCGGCGGGAGTCGTTCGCCGATGGTGGCCAGCTGGGCGAGACAGCGGCGCAGTCCGGGCGCGGTGCGGGCGATTGATGCGTATTCCCACATGATCTGGCGGATTTCGTCGGCGGCCACCTGCGCGGCGCCGCGATCATCGAGCGATGGCACGGACCACGAGCTTTCATCAGGCTCGGGCAATCCGTTGGGTGTTTCGATGAGGTCGCGGGCCACCCGTTCGGCGAAGACGAGTCCCTCCAGCAACGAGTTCGACGCCAACCGATTGGCACCATGCACTCCGGTCCGGGCCACCTCACCTACCGCGTACAGTCGTGACAGGCTTGAACGACCGGCCAGATCGGTGACCACCCCTCCCATCATGTAGTGGGCGGCCGGTGTGACCGGGATGGGTTCCTGAGAGGGATCGATTCCGCGGGCCCGACAGATCTGAAAGATGCCCGGGAAGCGTTCGGCAAACGGGACCGCCAGTCGTGTGGCGTCAAGGAATACCGTGCCATGCGCCTGTTGCTCCCGGAAGATTTCACGGGCGACGACGTCCCTCGGCGCCAATTCGGCCAACGCATGGCGCTTGGGCATGAATCGCTGGCCGCGACCATTCAGCAGGATGGCCCCCTCCCCCCGGACGGCTTCCGAGATGAGCGAGAGCGGGTTCTCGGCCGTATCGAGCGCCGTGGGGTGGAATTGCACGAATTCCATGTCGGCCAGTCGCGCCCCGGCGCGATGCGCAATGGCGAAGCCATCTCCGGTCGCCACCTGGGGATTGGTGGTGTAGCGATAAATCTGACCGCAGCCGCCGGTGGCCAGGACGGTGGCATCGGCGACGATCTCCACCGCCTGCCCCGAGATACTGGCCCGGACGCCGGCGCAGCGCACCCCGTCGTCATCCTCCACCAGCAATAGTTCGAGCACGCGGGCCGACTCGTGGACCGTAATCGCGGCCGACTCCCTGACCTTGGCCACCAGCGTGCGAGCCACCTCCGCCCCGGTCTGGTCGCCGTGCGCGTGGACGATGCGGTGCCGCGAATGCGCGGCCTCCTTTCCCAGCTTGAACGCTCCGTTCGGATCGAGATCGAACCGGGCGCCCGCGGCCTGCAGTTCGCGTACCCGGGCCGGCCCCTCCTCCACCAGCACCTGAACCGCGGCCGCGTCGCACAGCGCCGCGCCGGCGGCGAGCGTATCACGACGGTGGAGTTCGGGGGAGTCACCGGCTCCCAACGCGGCCGCGATGCCCCCCTGGGCGTAGGCGGTGGCCGAGTCGAACAGCGTGCGCTTGGTGAGCACCGTCACGGAACCGTGTCCGGACGCCCGCCAAGCCGTGTGCAAACCGGCCACACCGCTGCCAACCACAAGGAACCGCGTGCGGATCCGGATAGTCATAGTATTTTGAATCAAAGGACTCTGATGCGCCGATGCCAGCTGGCGGTCCCGCCCAGGCGCATTTTCTCCCTCCTCTCAGGAGTCGCAGTCATGCGTGTGTCGTTCGCGAGTGGTGCCTTGGCCGCCGGTCTCATTGCCGGTCTGTCGACCGCGCCTGCCCTTCTGTCGGCGCAGCCGGGTGGTGTCGCCCCCGCGTGCCCATTGGATGCCAACAGTCCCAAGGAACTCGCGGTGCTCGAGCTGCAGGTCCAGCGCGCCCGCGGGGCCACCACGCCGGAGATTCGGCAGTCGGCGTTGAAGGCGATCATGAAGGAGCTGGATACCAAGCCCGAGCGTTTCGCCAAGAATCCGGCCGGCTACAATCTTCGCATGGCGCAGGCGTTGACCATGTGGGCGCTGGAGCCGGGCGTGGCCAACGTTGCGCCGCGCGCATCGCTGGGTTTGGTGACGAATCCGACCGAGTCCATCGACATGTTGGTCAAGCTGGACGAAGCGTACAAGGCCATCGTGGCGGCGCTGCCCACGTGCGAAAGCGATGTGAAAGCGCTGCGTCAGAACGATGTATGGCTGGCAGTCACGCGCAAGGCGCTGGACGCGTCGAATGGCGGGCAGTTGGACAGTGCGAACTACTACGCCAAGCGCTCGCTGCTGCTCTCGCAGGACAGCCCGTACCCGCACTACGTGCTGGCCAACGTGGCGAACCAGCGAAAGGAACGCACGGCGGCGATTGGCCACTGGAAGCAGGTGATCGTGCAGTCGGGCGCCGATACCAGCTATCGCGAACTCAGGAACAGCAGCTTGTATCTGCTGTCCGTCAACCAACTCGAAGCGGCGGAAGCCGCGAAGGGTGCCGAACAGCAGTCGTTGGCGAAGGACGCCGCCGCGAACTTCAAGGCGTTGCTGTCCGCAACACCCGACAGCCCGGACGCGCCGAACATCATGCAGAGCTGGGCCGATGCGCTGAAGATGGCGGGCGACTCGGCCGCCATCCCGGGGATCTACGCCGACATGCTCGCGAAACCGGCGGGCTACGGCGATGTCGCGTTGACGATGGCTGGCGTGATTGCCACGCGGGTGAACAAGACCGACGACGCCATCGCCCTGAACGAGGCCGCCATCGCCCGGAACCCCAATGCGCGTGACGCGCTCCGCAACCTGGCCGCGAACTACTACGCCAAGGACCAGTTTCTCAAGATGCTGGCGCCGTCGACGAAGCTGGTGTCCATCGATCCGAACAACTTTGATGGATGGATGATGTTCGCGTACGCCGCGCAGGGCATCGCCAAGGCGGCTAAAGTACCGGCCGAGAAGAAAGCCTGGACGGATTCACTGGTGAAGTATCAGACGTACGCCGAAGCGCTGCCGGTGAAGGTGGATGTCGCCAGCTTCCAGCGTGGCACCAAGGACGTATCCTTGACGCTGCAATTCGAGCAGCAGGCCGCCGCCGACGGCACCTACTCGGTGACGGTGGAATTCCTGGACGCGGCGGGTGCGGTGGTGGGAACCGCGACGGCCCCGGTGGGTCCGCTCAAGAAGGGTGAGACCAAGAGCGTGGCGTTCAAGGCGGCCGCAACGGGGGTTTCCGGGTACCGCTACCAACCGATCAAGTAGTCGGCGACACCGATTCACGACCACGTGAGCGGGATGCGCGGTCGGTTCGCGTCGAACATCGCGTGGTTGCTGCTGGTTGTTGGCACGCGCGCCGGAGGTCAATCCTCCGGCGCGCGTGTGTCGTTTGAGCTGGGCGCGATGGGCGTTGGTGCGTTGACGCACGCCGCCCCCGGTGTGTTCGGGACGTCCGCCACGGAAGGCTACCTGACCCAGCCCAATGTGATGGTTGGCGCGCACCGCGGACCGATTGCGCTGACGGGCACGATCAATCTCGAGGGCTACACGCTGCGTCGGGGGGAACTCAACGCCGGCATCTATGGCGAAGGCTACGTCGACCGTCGTCACCCGCACACACTGGTGCATGAAGCGATGCTGTCGGTGACGTCGCCAACGCGTCGCGGCGTGCGCGCGTCGTTGGCCGCCGGCAAGGGCTTCACGCCGTTCGGCACCGACGATCCGATGATGCGGCCGCTGGTGAAGTACCCGGTCAATCACCATCACGCGCAGATCATCGAGCGCGTGCAAACGATTGGCGCGATTGCCATTGGTGATTCGGCGCGCGGAGTCGCCGTCGAGCACGCGTTTTTCAATGGGGATGAGCCGGTGGGACCGTTCATCGGACCGCAATGGCGCCGGTTTGGCGATTCGCGTACGAGCCGCCTGACCGTCGTGCCGACACGCGATGTTGAACTGCAAGCCAGTCGGGCGTTCGTGCGTTCGCCGGGTATCACGCAGGGTGGCGCCTTCGATCACACGCAGACCAGCGTGTCGCTGCGCTTCGATCGGACCGGCGGCGGACAGGCCATGGCGGGACATGCCATGAACGGCCGTCGACGCTACCTGCTGGCCGAGTTCGCCCGCACTGACGAGGGGTTTGGCGCCGAGCGGGTGTTCCGATTCAACAGCGTGCTGGTGGAAGGACTGCTGGAGCGCGGCGGATGGGGTTTGGCGGCGCGTGCGGAGCGCACTGATCGACCGGAAAACGAGCGTCTGCTCGACCCGTTTCGCGTGGCGAACGGGCATATTGATTTTCAGATCATCGGCATCACGCAATGGTCACTGGGTACGGTGCATCTCGATGCACCTTCTGTGCGACTGCGTCGGCTGGCCGACACGCAGGTCGCACCGTACGTGGAGGTGTCCCGCGCGCGGCCGGTCGCGCTGCGCACTCCGGCGGTGTTTGAGCCGCAAGCGTTTTATGGGGCCGGTACGCTCTGGTCAGTGACGGCCGGAGTCCGATTGCATGTTGGTACCATGCGTCGTCGCATGGGTCGCTACGGCGTGCTGGCTTCACCACCTTGATACCGATGACATTCATGATTCACCCACGCACCGCGATCGGATTGTTCGTAGCCGCCGTACTGCTAGGATGCGGCGGCGGTGATGGTCCCGTCACTCCCGCGCCGACACCGGCGATTGCGGTGGCCGTGGGCAGCAGCCTGTCAGCGGTACGCGGGGCCAGCGGCAACGCGACCGTCACCGTCACCCGGAGTGGCGGGTATGCCGGCACGATCACGCTGACCGCGTCCGGAATGCCGAGTGGTGTGACGGCGACATTCGATCCGGCCACACTCGCCGGTACCGCGACGACGAGTGCGCTGACCGTGACGGTGAGCGGCGGCGCAGTGGTCGCGATCAGCACCATCACGGTGAGTGCGAGCGGCGCCGGTGTGTCGACTCAGACCGCCGTCTTCACGTTGAACGTCGCGTTGCCGCCACCGCTCGCGCTCGCGTCACTTGGCCTTGGCGGGGTTGCCGATCGCTATACGGCCGAATTGTGGGTGCGTGGCACGACCGCGTACACCACTACTTGGGGGACGCGCAGCGGCACGGGTCGTGGCAACGCCATCAAGCTCTGGGACGTGAGCGCCAACACGCCGACCCTGGTCGATTCGCTGATCGTGGCCAACGCCAGCACCCTTGGCGATGTCCAGGTATCCGACGACGGGTCACTGTTGGTGGCGGCCATCGAATCGAATCCGAACGGCGGGCTGGCGGTCTATCAGCTGGACAGTCCGCGCTCGGCGCGATTGCTGGTACGAACCACTGGTGGCGAACTGCAGTATGGTGTGCATACGGCAGAGATCGCGCGCGTGAACGGGGTGCTGTACGCGTTCTGCGCCATCGACCCGGCCAACGGCGTGCCGGCGCGTCTCGTGATCGTCAGTCTGGCCAATCCCTCGCAGCCCACCACGGTGGCCTCACTGCAGATGGGCTCCCCGTACATCCACGATGTGTTCGTCCGTGACGGTCTGTTGTTCACGGGCGAATGGAATAGTGGACTCGGCATCTGGGACATCGGTGGCGGTGGGACGGGAGGCACGGTCGCCGTGCCCAAGCGGCTTTCGTTCGTCGCCACGCAGGGTGGCAAGGTCCACAACGTGTGGTGGTATCATGATCCGGTCGCGAACAGCAAGCGCTACGTGTTCGTTGGCGAAGAGGGGCCGGGGGTGATTGGATCCAGTTCGGTGGGCGACGTGCATGTTGTTGACATCTCCACCATCACCGCACCGACGGAAGTGGCGCGCTACACGGTGGCCGGCGGCGGCACACACAATTTCAGCGTCGACGAGGCCAGTGGATTTCTGTACGCCGCGTACTACAACGCCGGCGTGCGCGTGCTGGATGTGCGCGGTGACCTGGGCACCTGTGTAGCGGCCCAGAAGACCACCGACGGGCGTTGCGACCTGACGTTGATGGGACGAGAGAAGGCGATCTTCAACGGCAGCGGGTCGGTGTACGTGTGGGGGGTGCACTGGACGCCGAGCGGACTCTTTGCCAGCGACATGCTCAACGGGCTCTGGCGCATTGCGCCGGCGAGCCGATAACACGCGCGGAAGGAGCGTTCTGCCCCTTCCGTCCCCCTCGTCCGGCGGCGAACCTTCGTGGCCATGCGTCGGACTCTTTTTCTGATCGGGGCGCTCCTCGTCGCCCATGTCGCCTTGCTGGCGGTTACGCCCTCTGGCGCGACCAAGGCGGACAACACCGTGGGACTCGACGTCGGCATCGTGTTCGATGTCGGTGGTCGCGGTGACAAGTCGTTCAACGACGGCGCGTACCTGGGTGGCGTGCGGGCGGCCCGGGATCTTGGCGCCCGCGTGCGGTACATCGAACCCGGTGAGGGCTCCGACCGCGAAGCGGGGCTGCGATTACTCGCGGCCGAAGGACTCGATCTGGTCATTGGCGTCGGATTCATCTTCAGCGATGATGTCAACACGCTGGCCCGGGAGTATCCCAACGTCCGCTTCGCCGACGTGGACTACGCGGTTTCCACCGACAGCGCGGGCAATCCGCTGCCGATGCCCGACAACCTGGTGGCGCTCAAGTTTCGCGAGGAAGAAGGGTCGTTTTTGGTGGGCGCATTGGCCGCGCTGGTGGGCAAGAGCAAGAAGGTGGGGTTCATTGGCGGCATGGACATCGCGCTCATTCACAAGTTCGAGGCGGGCTATCGCGCCGGCGTGAAGCACGTGTGTCCCGACTGCGAGGTGCTGGTGGCCTACGCTGGCGTGACGCCGGAAGCATTTCGCAATCCTGGCAAGGGCAAGGAGATGGCGCTCAGCCAGTACAGCCAAGGCGTGAACGTGATCTTCCACGCCTCGGGATCCACGGGCCTTGGGGTGTTCGAAGCCGCGCGTTCTGCGGGTAAGCTGGCCATCGGTGTCGACGCCGATCAGTACAGCGAAGCGCCGGGCGTCGTGCTCACGAGCATGGTGAAAGGCATCGATGAGTCGGTGTTCCAGGCCGTGAAAGCGGTGAAGGAAGGGCGCTTCAAGGGCGGCATCCAGCAGTTCGGGCTCGCCGAAAAGGGTGTTGGCTACGTCTACGATGCCAACAACAAAGCGCTCATTCCCGCTGCGGTGCGCGGGCGACTCGATCAGCTGACGGCGGAGATCATCGCCGGCCGCATCAAGGTGCCGAGTACACGATGAGCACCCGGGACTCGGCTGTGCACATGGACGGTGTGGCCAAACTGTTCGGGCCGGTGGTGGCCAATCGGCAGGCGTCACTTGATGTCGCCACGGGAGAGATTCACGCGCTGGTGGGCGAGAACGGCGCCGGCAAGAGCACGCTGATGCGCGTGCTGGCCGGCATGTTTGCGCCTGATGCCGGCGTGGTGCGGGTGAATGGTCGCGATGTGACCGGATGGTCAACGCACGAAGCGATTGCCGCCGGCGTGGGCATGGTGCATCAGCACTTCATGCTCGTCCCCACGCTGACGGTGGCGGAGAATGTGGTGCTGGGGATGGAGCCGACGCACGGCGTGCGCGTGGACATGACCCGGGCCATCGCCGATGTGAAGGCGTTGTGCGTCAAGTGCGGCCTGCATGTTGATCCGTTGGCGAAGGTGGCCGACCTGAGTGTCGGCGAGGCACAGCGGGTGGAGATCCTCAAGGCGCTGTATCGTGGCGCCCGCATCCTCATTCTTGATGAGCCGACGGCCGTGTTGTCGCCGCCAGAAATTCGTGACTTGTGGGACGTGCTTCGCACGCTCAAGGCGGACGGCGGGACGGTGGTGCTCATCACGCACAAACTGGATGAGGTGATTGCCGTGTCCGACACCATCACCGTGATGCGCGCCGGGATGACCGTATCGCGTTTTGCCACCCAGGGCACGACGCCGCGTGACATTGCGCGAGCGATGGTGGGTCGTGACGTGGCACTGGCGCTCGACACGGTGACGGCACCACGCGCGGCGTCGACGGCAGCCGCGGTGCTCCGCGTATCGGGCCTCACGGTGAAGTCCGACCGCGGCATGACGGCAGTGAACAACCTGTCGTTTGACATAGCGCCCGGAGAGATTTTCGGCATCGCCGGTGTGGAAGGCAACGGGCAAACCGAATTGCTGGAAGCGATTGCCGGGCTGCGCGCTCCGATGTCCGGATCGATTCTGCTGGGCAGCCAGGATATCACGGCGCTGACGGTGCGCGATCGCGCGGATGCCGGGCTGTCGCACATTCCGGAAGACCGTCATCGTCGCGGACTCATTCTCGAGTATTCCATCGCCGACAACCTGATCCTTGGCCGTCAGCACCACTTCGCGTCGGCGCGCGGTCTCGATGCGGCCCGCATTGCCTCGCATGCGGCGCAGCAGGTGCAGGCGTTCGATATTCGTCCGGCGGTAACCACGCTGCCGGCGCGCGCGCTGTCGGGTGGCAACCAGCAGAAGGTGGTGATTGCCCGCGAGATGGGGCGCGCGTTTACCGTGTTGTTGGCGGCACAGCCCACGCGCGGTGTGGACGTGGGGGCTATCGAGTTCATTCATGACCAGCTGCGAAAGGCGCGGGCGGAAGGCAAGGCGATTTTGCTGGTGAGCGCCGACTTGCCCGAGGTGATGGCGCTATCCGATCGCATCGCCGTGATGTACGGTGGTCGGTTTGTAACCGTGATGGCGGGCAGTGATGCCACGACCGAGAAGCTCGGGCCATTCATGACGGGAGCGGCGGCATGAAGATGGACCGCGCCGCGCTCCTTGAGAACGTGCTGCCGATAGTCGTGGCACTGGGCATCGCCGCTGTTGTTGGCGATCTGCTCATATTGTCGTTTGGCGAAGCACCGGCCACCGAGTATCGCCTGCTGGTGGAAGGCACGTGGGGCAACGCGTACGGCATTGGACAGGTGTTGTACAAGGCCACGACGCTGACCTTTGCCGGTCTGGCGTTCGCCATGGCGGGGCGCGCGGGACTGTTCAACGTCGGTGCCGAATCCCAGTTGGCGATGGGCGGTTTCGCCGCGGGCATCATGGGGTTGCTGCTGCCAGCGGGCGTACCGGCCGTGATCGGTATGCTGTTGTGCCTGATCGCGGCGGCGTTCGGTGGCGCCGCTGTGGCCGCCGTACCTGGTGTACTGCGTGCGCGTTTTGGCGCCAGCGAAGTGATTGTCACCATCATGCTCAACTTCGTGGTGCTTGCCCTGCTCAACTGGCTGGTGTCCGCAAAGATTCATGTCACCGAAACGCTGCATACGCCGCCCATCAATACCGGCAGGGTGCCGCGACTGGCCGACATGTTCGACGCCTTCCACGGCAGTGCGGCCAACTGGACGCTGCTGATCGCCATCGCCGTGGCGCTGTCGAGTTGGTGGTGGTTGTTCCGCACGCGCGGGGGGTACGAACTGCGCGCCGTGGGCCTGCAGCCCGATGCCGCCGAATACGGCGGCGTGAATGTGAAACGGGTGCTGTGGACGTCGATGTGTTTGTCGGGCGCACTCGCGGGCATGGGTGGCGTGAACTTCGTGCTGGGTTACAAGGGCTACTACGAGGAAGGCTTTGCCGGCGGCGCGGGCTTCCTTGGTATCGCCGTGGCGTTGGTGGGGCGCAATCATCCGTTGGGCATTCTGCTGGCCGCCCTGCTGTTTGCCACGCTGTCGCAGGGTGGACTGGCGGTGAATGCGCTGGTGCCCAAGCAACTCACCGATATTCTCACCGCGGTCGTGATTTTGGCCGTCGCGACTGCGGTGCCGGAAGTGCAACGACAGATGCGCGCTGCGGCGGCCAGTGCGTTGGCCGCGCTCAATCGTTCGGCCGCGACGCCGAGCGCGGAGCGTGACGCATGAACGCCATCGCGTTTCTGCTGCAGACCATCCGCATTTCCATTCCGTACCTGCTGGCAGCGGCCGGCGGCGTGATGTCCGAGCGCGTGGGTGTCATTGCCTTGGGTCTTGAAGGACTGATGCTGTCGGGTGCCTTCGGTGCCGCCATGGGCAGCTACTACGGCGGCAGTGCATGGATGGGGTTGTTGGGTGCGCTGGTGGCCGGACTCGTGATGACCAGCGTGTTGGCCGTGGCCACCCTGCGCTTCAAGGCCAATCAGGTGGTTGTGGGTGTGGCGATCAACCTGCTGGTGGTGGCGGTCACGCGATTCTTTTTGCGACTGGTGTTCGATAGCGCCAGCAACTCGCCGCGCGTGCCTGGATTCGGTGGTGAAGGCGCGGCCAACGCCATGCTGGCCAGCTTCGCCAACCCGGTGGTGTGGATTGGGCTGTTTGCGCTGCCCGGGCTTGGTTGGCTGTTGTACCAGACGCCGTTCGGTTTGCGCGCGCGCGCCGTGGGAGAGAAACCCGAGGCGGCCACCACGTTGGGCATCGCGGTCGGCCCGCTACGCCTCAAGGGATTGCTGCTGTCGGGCGCGCTCGCCTCGCTGGGCGGTGCGTATCTCGCACTCGATCAACATCAGTTCACCGATGGCATGACCGCCGGCCGTGGCTTCATTGCGCTTGCCGCCGTGATTTTTGGACGGTGGGAACCCATGCGCGTCGCGGTGGCGTGCCTTCTCTTTGCCGGTGCAGAAACCTTGCAGATCCAGTTGCAGGGCGCGCAACTCGTGCCCAGTCAGTTCGTCGAGATGATTCCCTATGTGCTGACCATCATCGCACTGGCCGGTGTGGTGGGGCGCAGTGTTGCGCCAGCGGCGCTGGGAAAGACCGAGTGAGCGAATCCCTGGTGACACGAACCGGCGAACACCCGACGCAGGAGCCGGAGAAGAGCGCGTTCGGCAAGCTGGTCGTGCTGATGGTGACGGCGTTCATCGACATGCTCGGCCTGTTGATGATTTTGCCGCTGCTGCCGTTTTACGCCAAGAGTCTTGGCGCGGGCGGCCTGATTGTGGGACTGTTGGTCAGCGCGTTCAGTGTTGCGCAGCTCATCAGCGCACCCATTTGGGGTCGGTTCTCCGATCGCTATGGACGGCGTCCGGCCCTGATGGTGGGACTCGGCGCCAGCGCCATTGCCTATGTGGTGTTCGCCTACGCCGACAGTTTGTGGTTGTTGTTCCTGTCACGCATTGTGCAGGGTGCCGGTGGCGGTACGGTGAGTGTGATTCAGGCCTATGTCGCCGACGCCACCAAGCCGGAAGATCGCGCCAAGTCGCTGGGCTGGTTGAGCGCGGCCACCAACGCCGGCGTGGCGATTGGGCCGGTCATTGGCAGCTGGGTGCAGCACTGGAGCACGCATACGCCGGGTCTCGTGGCGGCGGGATTGTGTGTGATCAACATGGTCTTTGCCTCGCGCTATCTCACCGAGGCGCGAAAGCCGTCAGGGGCGCCTGGCCTCAATGCCGACGGCACGAAGACGGTGCGCAAAGGCAGTCGGGAGGCCGTGATGCGCGTGATCAGCCATCCGGACGAACCGGCATCACGGCTGATTCTCATTTACGCGATCGCCATTGGCGCGTTCCAAGGCACGACGTCCATCCTGGCGCTGTTCCTTTCGTTCCAGTTCGGCGTCACCGCGGACACCATCGGCTACTTCTTCTTCTACATCGGCGTGTTGAGCGTCTTCGTGCGCGCGGTCATGCTGGGACGTTTCGTGAACTGGGCGGGGGAGCCCAAGCTCAGTCGATGGGGCATCATGTTTCTCGGCGCCGGGCTGGTGGGCATCGCGTTCTCCACGAATTACGTGACGCTGGCGCTGGCCGTCGGCCTGTTGCCACTGGGCACGGCCTTCACCTTCCCGTGCGTCACCGCGATGCTGTCACGCGTGGTGAGCAGCGCCGAGCGCGGGTTGTACATGGGCGTGCAGCAGACGTTTGGCGGCATCACGCGCGTGGCGTTTCCGGTGCTGTTCGGATTGGCCTTTGACAACATCGGCAAGGCCAGTCCGTTTCTGATCAGCGCGACGATGGTGTTGGCGACGTTGTTGCTGGGTCGGGATCTGGAGAAGTACTCGCCGCGGGCTGCCAAAGCGTAGGATCTGCGGGTGGCCGTGTTTTGAACCGCGAAGTTCGCGAAGTACGCCAAGTACTGACTTTGACTCAGTTTGGTTCTTCGCGAACTTCGCGAACTTCGCGGTTCAATCTTTCGATTCATCGCGCCGCGCAGAACTCGCCGAATTACCAGTCCGTCGGCCGATAGTCCTTGAGGAACACGCCCCACTGATGCACGCCGCTGTTGATGCCTGCAATGATCGGATCGACAATGCGGGCGGCGCCGTCCACGATATCGAGCGGCGGATGGAATCGATGATCCGCAACCTTTCGCGCCGCCAGTTCCACCGTGTCCTCGTCGGTCACCCACCCCGTGTCGACGCTGTTCATGTGAATCCCGTCCTGCTGATAGTCCGTGGCGGACGTGCGGGTCATCATGTTGAGCGCCGCCTTGGCCATGTTCGTGTGCGGATGACGGGTGGTCTTGTTGTTGCGGTAGAACTGTCCTTCCACGGCCGACACGTTGACGATGTGCTTGTCGCGGTTGGCGGTGCGCATCATGAGCGGCTTGAGTCGCGCATTGATGATGAACGGCGCAATGGCATTCACGAGTTGCACTTCCAGTAACTCCACGCTGGGCACCTCGGCCATCAGCAGTCGCCAGGAGTTGCGGTCGCGGAGATCCACCTGCTGCAAATCCTGATCGAGTTGTCCTTGGGGAAAGAGTCCCTGCTGGGCGAGCAGTTCCTCCGGGAGCAATTTCACCTGCGACAGCGCCGCCGCCTGCGTGAGGCCAATCGCGTCGAGGGCGTGCGGCTCACGCGTGGTGGATACGCCCGCATTCGACTGGGCTTCGGGCAGCATATGATAGCCGCGGAGCCCCTCGTACGTGCCCAGGACCTTGCGTTGCTCCGCGGGCAGCGACTGCAGCGGTGCCATTTCGCCTTCCATCATGTGCGCGTAGAAATCGGGCGGGCGGCGCACCGTCTGGCAGGCATTGTTGATGATGAAATCCAGGCGGTCATGCGTGTTGAGCAGCTCGCGACAGAACGCTTCCACGCTTGGCGTATGTCGCAGGTCCAGCCCGAACAGCTCGAGCCGATCGCTCCATTGCGCAAAATCCGGTTCCGCGGCGTAACGAGCCGCCGAATCGCGCGGGAAACGCGTGGTGACAATCAGTCGTGCGCCGCAGCGCAGCAGCTTGAGGCCCGCCTGATACCCAATCTTCACGCGGCCGCCGGTGAGCAGGGCGGTTCGACCGGTGAGGTCGGCGAGTTCTGTGCGTTTGGCGAAATTGTACTCCGCGCACGGGCCGCACATCTGGTCGTAGAAGTGGTGGATGGTGGTGAACTTCTGCTTGCAGATGTAGCAGTGCTGCGGCACGACGGCTTCGCGGACTTCCAGATCGGTGTCGATGTCCTGCGGTGTGAAGTGGTCGGGTGGATAGACATTGGGCGTGGTGAACACCGGCTGCCGCCTGAGCGACCGGATTCCCGTTTCATGCAGCACCCCATCATCACGCGCGGCCGCCGCCGCCTTGCGCTCGCGCACGGTGGCCTTGACCATTGCGCGCCGGGCTTTGGCATCGGGATGAAAGACCAGCGCGACCGCGTCAAGGAACGCCTGGCGTTCCGTGGGCGGGAGCGGCACGAGGAGTGCGCGATCGGCACCGATGCGCTGCAGCAGCTCCGTCGCGGCGCAGAGCTGCTCGCGGAACGACGCTTCGGGTGCAGGCGGATTGGAGATCAACGCGGTATCGTCTGGGGTCACACGCACGGTCCTGACAGGTCGGAGTCAACGAGCGGACAGTCAAGATCGCGAAGTTCGCCGCGCACCGCGAGCCTTTGGTTACGGCGTACGCACGAACGCAGTCACGTGCAGCACGCGACCATCGGTCAATATCAACTCCAGCAGAACTGAATCGGCGACCGCAAGCGGCCGTCTGAGTGAAGAGATCATCAGATGTTTCGCGCCAGGCTTGAGGACGAGGGAATCGCCCGGCGGAATGGCCTGCGGCGCCATCAGCGGCGACATGTGCACCATGCCGCTCATCACCATGGATTCATGCAGCGAGACCGAGGCCGACACGGGCGAGGTCACGGCGGAGAGTGCAATGGCCGCCGTGTCGCGGTTCACAATCACCAGATAGGCCGCCGTGGTCGCGGCCGAATCGGCCGGTCGCGCCCAGGCGTCGCGCACTTCAACAATCGCGACAGGTTCGGGACCGCGGCAGGCAAGTGCGGCGGCCAAGGAAATCGCGATTCCGCTGCGTGTCAGCGTTTGTCGGCGGTTCGTCAAACAGCCGCTACGCCTTCCGGAGCGACGCATACATACTCACCAGAATCAACAGCAACCCCGACGCGCACACGATGGCCGCCCCGGTTGGCAAGTCCATCTGATACGAGGCCGTGAGCCCCAGCAGACTGGCAGCGGCCGCGATGACCCAGCCCACCGTGAGGCGACTCATCCACCGCTGGGCCAGCATGACGGCACACACGGCCGGCACGATGAGATAGGCAAACGTGAGCAACACGCCCGCCACCCGGACAAAGCTGACCACCACGATCGCAAACGCCGCATAGAACAGGAAATCCCACAGGCGCACCCGCATGCCCCCGGCAAAGGCCTCATCCGGGTTGGACGAGATCAGGGCGAACCGTTTGTGGAACGTCGCAAAGAACAGCGCGAGCAGCACGAAGACCCCGGCGCGCTGCATCACCTCCAGTGCCGTCACGTTCAGGATATCGCCCGTCAGCAAGTGCTCGAGTTCTTCCTTGCCACCCGCCACGCGACTCAACATCAGGATGACGCCGGCGGCGGCCACCACGAAGGTGATGCCGATGATGGCCTCCTGCGGCACGGGACGCTTCTGACTGCTGCGCGACCAGCTGAACAGCGCCGCCGCCCCGAACGTGACACCCAGGGAAATCCAGAACGAAATGCGGTCGTGGAAGTCGTAGCCCATGAGCAGCGCCACACAGGTGCCGAGGGTCGCCACCTGGGCCAGTGCCAAGTCGACAAAGATCACTTCGCGCTTCACCACATGCAGCCCCAGATAGACCAACAGTGGCGGCAACAGCAGGCACGCGGCCAAGGGCCACTTCATCACCTGCCAGACCACCTGGAGATCGACTGGAATCATTTCTTCTCCTGCAACGCGGTGGACAACAAGGTCACGATATAGTCCATCAACTGAAAATACGTGCCGGTCCCGTCGATGGCCCCGGGCTGCTGCGCCATATCCAGCACGGTCGCGTCGGTCTGACGCGCCACGGTCTCGGCCGTCTTTCGATTCTGGTACGGTTGCACCAGAATCACCCGCGCATTCTGCGCCTTCATCGTGCTGATCACCTGCGCCAGATGCGCCGGCGAGGGCGCAATCCCGGGCTTGGCCTCCAGCGTTTCCACGACCTCGAGATTGAATCGCTCCGCCAGGTATACGAAGTCCTTGTGATAGGTCACGATCTTCGCGCCTTTGAACGGCGCCATCTGCTTGAGCCACGTAGCCAGATGCACATCCAGTGTGGCGTCGAACTTCTTCAGGTTGGCCCGAAACAGGTCCGCCGACTTCGGATTCACCAGGGCGAAATGCTCGGCGATGGTTGCCGCGATCGTCCGGACGTTGATCGGATCGATGAGAAAGTGGGGATTGCCCAGGGCGTGCACGTCACCACGCGCGCGGTCCAGCGTGGACGGCACGTCCAGCATGCGAATGCCCTGTGACGCCACGATGCGCCCCGGGGCGCCGGTGGCGATGCGATCGTTGCGGGCGCTCTCCAGCAGCGGTGGCAGCCAGCCAATCTCGAGATCCGCCCCACCTTCAATGAGCACGTCCGCGCGGTTGAGCGTGACAATGTGGCTGGGCTTCGCATCCACGAAGTGGGGATCTTCCGTGGCTTTCGCCAGTGCCTTCACTTCCACCGCATCACCGCCAATCTCGCGTGCGAGCGCTGCCAGATCGGGCGTAGTAGCGACCACGTGAATAACGGCGGCTGGAGGCGGCACGCGGCTTGCCGATGTGGCTAGGCTCCACGCGGCAATCGGTGCAAGGACCGACAGATGCAGGAACGATATGATCTTCATGACGGGAGTCGCCTCTAGAATTTGTGTGCGGAATGCGCGCCAAGGAGGAACTCGTACTGGACCCAGACGGAGTGATCGACGCCGAGTCCCGGCCGTTTTCCGTAGTTGTATTGCAGGCGCAACTTCGAGTATTCGCTGGGATACCAGGTGACGTTGGGCGACACGCGGTACTTGTCGACGCGCAGGGGCGGTGCGAAGGCGTCTTCGTCACCGCTGGCGACATCCCCGCGCAGTCCGACCACCAGGAGCGGTTTGATACCCCACAGCAGCTGTGCGTACACGCCCTTGTCGCGAAGCGTTTTGCCCGGCAACGCCGTGCCGGGGTCGTCGACCGATGTGCGCAGCGCCGCATCGTAGGTGCGAACCAGTGCTTCCGTCTGCAGCGACACAAACGGAAATCCCTGCGACGCCCTGGCCGATTTCCACTTCCAGTACACATCGGCGCCGGCAATCCGCGTATTGGCGCGCGGACCGGAGTTGTTCGGACCCAGTGCCCCCGATACGCCCACCAGAACAGTTTGCGTTTCCGTGGGATCGAACGACGCAGCGAGTCGCGGCGCGATCAACAGGTCCCGCATGCCATCCACGCCCCGATCGATGGGTACCCCGCCGTGAATCTCCGACGACGCCTCGGACCGAAAGCTGTGCGTCGTCCCGCCGGCACTATTCGCCACCGTCAGCATGGCCTCGGCATAGAACGGCGTGGGCGCCAACCATGACAGACGCGCGCCCTGGCTGCGCAATCCTTCCGCGCCGAACATGCGATTCAGCACCAGCGGCTGATCAACGAATGACCAGGCGTGTGGATGCTGCGGATTCTGTCGGCCGAACTCGGTGAAGAACTGGCCTGCCTTGATCTGCAGGTTGTGCGGCAGCGACGTGGTCACGAAATACATCTCCTCCAGTTCGATACCGGTCTCGCCGTTCTCATCAAGCTTGAGGACGATGTTGCTGAACCCCTTGAAGTACGGATCGATGACACCGTCCAGCGCGATCTCGGCGTTGGGAATGGAGAAGCCGCGCACCTTGGGATCGTGATCCCCGCGTTCAATGGATCGCACGTTGCGCAGTGACGACCACCCCATGTCGCCGAGCCCGTCGAAACTCATGTTCATGTAGCTCCCGCTGGCGCGGGCCTGTGGCGCCGTGGTCGGCGGCGGCGCAGCCTGCGCACCGGCGCGTGTCAGGCTGTCCATGCGGGCCTGCAGTGCCTGCATCGCGGTCGCCAACGAGTCGAGCGTCCGTTGCGTGCGTCGTACTGAACTGTCCGGCACTTGTTGGGCAGCGATGGGAGCAGACCATCCCGCCAACGTGATGGCCGCGGCGGCTGTTGCCCGGACCATTCGAAAAGGCGTATCCATGCCTGAAGTCTCATGAAGGTGCACCTCATCGACGAGGGCGCGTTCACGTGCGCGCAGAATTCGTCGATCGAGTCGAACCTGGGGCGAGAGTCTGGAACACAGCGCGTCAGACGACGCGCGAACAGACGCTAGCCGACGCGACCGGGCGCTGGGGGCGCTCGGGGCGCCGCCTGCGTTCGGGGTTCGCGATAGGGCGGGACCTCCGCCACTCGACGCATCGCATGTGACGCGCTCAACAACACCGCCGGATCGACCGCGTGACGGATTGAGGGAGCCGTCATGTGGCTGATGGCGCACGATGCGCAGGTGGCTTCGTCGTGCGCGTAGTGGCTTTGCGAGCTTCCGGCTGGCTCCACATGGGGACCCATGCGGGCGCTCGTTCGCCAGTGATCCAGCGGTCCGGCAATCACCCCGAACAGTTGAGCTACCGCCACCAGCGCCAGCACAAATCGCCCCGCGCGCCCGAGCACTCGGGAGGCGGATCGATGGGCACGGGGGGAGACGTCGAGGCGTTTCACTGTAAGGGAACGTACCCGCCACCAAAAGCGCTGTCGAGCAGCGACTGCGGGTCGACCGTCACGGCGCCGTAGCGGGCGATGAAGTGCAGGTGTGGTCCGGTCACGCGGCCGGTCGCCCCCACCAGTCCCAGCACGGTCCCACGCTCGACCGTGTCACCGGGCGCGACGCGTTGCGCACTCATGTGCAGGTAGGCGGTGACCATGCCCGCGCCGTGGTCGACATACACCACTTTGCCACCAAGGTAGAAGTCGTCCACCAGGCGGACCACGCCGCGGTTGGCGGCATGGATCGGCGCGCCCATGGTCCCGGCGAAGTCGGTGCCCATATGGCGCGAGGTAACCGTGCCATTGAATTCACGACCGCCGCCAAAGCGACTCGTGATGCGGCTGGCGCGCGGCGGACTGAACGGGCGCGACCAGAGGCGCGGCGTGTCGTGTGCCAGCCTGGACACGTCAGCCGCGCGTGCCGACTCACGCTGTTGTCGCGCGATGATCGCGGAATCGGGCGGCGCGGAGAATCTCGGCGCGACGCGCAGATGCTCGATCGCATACGCACCGCGTGCCAGAGCCAGCCGCACGCGGAGCGTGTCGCGCGTGACGTCTGTCACACACTCGACGACCACTTCCAGTGATGCCGAATCGATTGGTGCCGGTGCGAACGACACACGCCGTCCGGCCGTATCACGTGAGAAGTGCAGCGCTTCGCCAGCGACGCGCCCCGAAAGCTCAGTGGCCGCCGCGGCACCCGTCACCCGCACGACGAACAGCGTTCCCCGTTTCGGGCGCGCCGGTATGGTGCTCATTCGCACCAACGGGCCGCATGCCACCGGCCCCCGCGGCGCGGTATCGCCCGCAGCCAATACGACGATGGCGGCCGCGAACCGCGCCGCCATCCCGCTCACGTCATCTCCCGCAGTGCCTGACCGAGCGTCTCCGCCACGCGATCGGCATCCGACAACTCCAGCGACATCGGACCTCGCATCTTGATCACGTTGTGGTGCGGCCCGTCAGTACCCACCAGTACCCCAAGCGCCCGCATCCGGTTCACCACCCAGCTCGCCTCGCTCGCCGCCGGCGCCCGCGTCTCGCGATCGCGCACCAGTTCGACTCCCAGAAACAACCCTGATCCGCGCACATCGCCAATCAGTTCGCACTCGCCTGCCGTTGATCGCAGCCCCTCCAGCAAGCGGTTGCCGACGGTCAGCGCCTGCGCCTGAAGGCGCTCGTCGAGCGTGACCTGCAACGTGGCGCGCCCGGCGACGCAGGCCGCCGTGCTGCCACCGAACGTGCTGAAGAATTCCATGCCATTGTCAAACCGATCGGCAATGGCGCGCGTGGTGATCACCGCCCCCATGGGGAATCCATTGGCGATTGGCTTGCCAAGCACCACAATGTCCGGAATGACACCCTGCGCCTCGAAAGCCCAGAAATGCGTACCAATGCGTCCGAATCCGGTCTGCACTTCGTCGGCGATGCACACACCGCCAACGGCGCGAACGCGCGCGTAGACATCGGCCAGAAATCCGTCAGGCAGCATGATCTGGCCGCCAACGCTTGGACAGCTTTCCGCGATATAGCCGCACAGTCCGCGACCGCGTTGTGCCACGCGCTCAATGGCCGCGCCCACCTGTGCCGCAAACCACGGCCCCGGAGCACCCACCACCTCGCGATTGCGGTACACATCGGGAATCGGTGACGTCTGTACCCAGTCAGGCGCGCCCTTGCCGCCCGGACCGGCGTGTTTGTACGGGCTGATGTCGATGAGCGTGGTGGTGTGCCCGTGATAGGCGGAGTCCATCACAATCAGATCACGCTGCCCCGTGTGCGCCCGCGCGAGCCGCAACGCCAGTTCGTTGGCTTCGCTGCCCGATGCCGTGAAGTAGCACACCGTGAGCGGATCGGGCAGCAAGGCGGTCAACGCATCGGCATACTCGACCAACTGTTCCTGCAGATAGCGCGTGTTGGTATTGAGCACCGCCAGCTGTTCGCTGACGGCCCGCACCACGCGCGGGTGCGCATGGCCGACATGAGCGACGTTGTTGTAGCCGTCGATGTAGCGGCGTCCCACTTCATCGAACAGATACTGCTTCCACCCGCGCACGATATTGAGCGGCGCGGCGCCGTACGAAATGCTGAGATTGGCGCCGATGTGGGCGCGACGAGACGCCGCGATGGCCGCGACGGACTGGTGATGCGGCAGCCGGCTGTCCGGTATGCCCAGCAGCAGGTTGGGGTCTGGACAGAGACTGCGCCAGACCACTCGCTGACTGGCCTTCACCGCCCCGTCGACATTGCACGGCACGTCCAGCATGTCGGTGATGAGCTGCACGTGCACATGCTGCCACCAGTCGCCGTTGGTTGGCGCGCTGCCGATGCGCGCGAACTCGGTGCCCTTGGGAAGGACCTGACCCACCTGCAGGCCGTCCAGCGAGTCGGGCGTCAGGTGCCCGTACAACGTGAAGAAGTCCACCGCGTCAGGTCCGGTGGTTCGATGCCGCAGCACGATGACCGGTCCGTAGTCATGATGCCGGTTGGCGAATTCGAAGCCATGCACGACCCCGTCGAGCGGCGCGTACAACGGTGCGCCGACCGCGAGCGAGAGATCGAGACCCATGTGAATCGTGCGCCGTTCGTTCGACGCAGGCTCGCCGGTCCACTCGTACATCACGCGCGCCTCATCGTAGCCGCCCGCACCGACGATCGCGCCGTGCTCGGCGAGCACTTGCCGCACACGACGGTCCACCTCGCCCGGCGTATTGTCGGCTGCGTTGCTGGACAACAACGTGCCACCAACACTCAAATCGACTGGCGCGACAGGCGACGTTCGCAGGTCATGCCCCGTGAGATGCGCGAATTCGCCGGCGTGTGCCTGCAGCCATCCCACCACGCGTGATGCGTGGGGCACAGGCGAGAGGCCACAGGCTGCCCGCAGCGTGTAGTGCGCAAACCGCGGATGAATGGCCGCCAGCCGTGGCAGCGTGATGCCGATGGGCCCCTGGCTGATGCCGAGGTACTCGACACCCGGGCGCGCCGCCTGCTGGGTGGCCGCCACGCAGACGCTGGTGCACAGACGCATGCACATCAGGCTGTACAGTGCCGCAATCTCATCGTCCGTGAGTGGATACTCGGCGTGATAACCCGCCGCGACCGCCGACGCAGCGGCCAGTGGATCGTCGGCGCTGAGCGCCACGTAGGCCATGGCGATGGCCACGTCGTTCACGCTGTGACTCACCACCATGTCGCCGAAATCGATGATACCGGTGACCGTTTGTCGCGTCGAATCAACCAGCAGGTTGTAGTCGTTGGGGTCGCCGTGAATCAGGCTGCGTCGAAACGTCGGGAGCAGGGGCAGAACGGTGACGCGATGATAGTTCGCCATTTGCGCGACGTGCGCACGCAGCGACTCGTCGACCACGCGCTCCAGGTTGGCATCGATGACATCCAGTGCGTGCGCCAGATCCCAGTGAAATCGGCGGTCGAAGGCAGGCAGATGAAGGTCAGCCAACGCGGCATCCAGCCGCCCGAGGGCTCGTCCGATATCACGCCGCAAGGCGTCGGTGTGCAACGGTGTGTTGCCCAGCGTCCTGCCGGCGAGACACGTGATCAGGCGAAGGCGGTATGGGCCGGACTGCGCGATCTCCTGGTCGTCACTCGTGCGGACAACACGCGGGCAGAGGTCCGTCGCCGCGACGTGATGCATCACGGCGTTCTCCGCTTCCAGCACGGCGCGCTGCTCATTCGCATTGGCGATTTTCAGCACGAAGCGCTTGCCGTCATCGCGTTCCAGCAGGAAGTTCTGGTCGCGTTCGCTGGTCAGTTCGCGAAGAGTGCCGCGAACACCGTAGCACTGCGACGCCAGTTGCGTCGCGTTCTCAGCGGTCAATCGGGGTACGCCTGTCATCATCGCAGTACGTTATCGCAGTACCTTCCGCACCGCGAGCAGGTTGCCCGCGCCCCGGCAACCGCCCAAGTTCCGCTGGGTGTTCCTGTCCACCGCACGCATCGCCGCACCGCCCCTACATCCGTCGGCGTTGGCCCGCCGTTGGGCCGTGGTCGCGCTCGGCGCCACGCTCCTCAGTGGCGCGTGGCTGCGCGCGGCCATCGCGTGGCCATCGCTCGCCGGCGGCATCAACGTGCTTTTTGGCGTGCATGCGCACTCGCATGTAGCCTTCTTCGGCTGGGTGGTGCTGGCCGTCGCGTCGATAGCCGCCCGGCAAGTGACGTGGACCGCACGGTCAATGACGCAATGGCGATGGCTCGTTCATGCGTTGGGTGTCCTCGCCATCGTGGCTCTCGTGGCGTTCGCGTACACGGGCTATGCCGCGCCAACCATTGCGCTCTCTGCCGTTCACGTGCTGTTGTGGATCCCGCTCGTTCGTCTGGCGTGGCCACTGCACCTCGCAACCGCGGCGGAGCGCGCCTGGTGGCGCGTCGCGTGGATGGCCCTGCTGGCGGCAGGTACGGCGACGCTCATTCCCGGCGTGCTTGCCGCGCGTGGCATTCGCGACGGCTGGTGGCGTGAGTTCGGCATCAAGCTGTTCCTCGCCCTCTTCCTGAACGGTTTCGCCGGGCTGTCGGCAATGGGACTCCTTGCGGCAAGCGGCACGCTGAATGCCCGGCAGGTCCGGTGGGGAGCATGGGCGCGCCGGGCCATCGCGGCTTCCTTGCTGCCGCTGGCCATCCTGTACGTCGCTGCACCACCTCCGATGCCCGGGCTTGTCTGGGTTGGCCGAGCCGCCGTTGGCATCGTCGGCGCCGGTACGCTGTTGGTGGTTATTCTTGCGTGGCCCCGCCCCCAGGCGGGATGGACCCGCCTCGCCATTCCGGCGTTTGGCATCGCCGGTGTACTCGAAATCATGGCGGCCACCGGTGTCGGCTCACAATTGATGCACGATCGGCCCATTACCATTGCCTTCACGCATCTCATGCTGCTGCTCGCCGTCAGTCCCATTCTGGCCGCCACACTCGCATGGCCACGCGTGGCCGTCCGACGACCGGTCATTGCCGCGTGCGGGGCTGGCGCGATGTGCGCCGCGCTCGCGGCCTACGGGTGGCCTTGGCTGGGCGCCCACGCCAGCGCCGCAGGCCTCGGTCCGATGCAGCTACTGACTCTCGCGGCGCTGGGCGGACTTCTCGCCGCCGGCGCCTGGCTTTCGTTGCTTCCGCTGCTATTCGGCGCGCATGCGCCGGAGGAACCGGTATGACATTTCTGCTTGTGCTGCCAACCATTCTGGCGCTGCTCACGCTGGGAGCGCATTTCGCCCGATATGGACTCTATCCCCTCACGGCGCTGCTCGTCGCGCTGCTGCCGCTGCTGTTCATCGGCCGCCGCTGGGTGGCGCGCGTGATGCAGGTGGTGTTGTGCATTGCGGCGGTAGAGTGGGTGGCGGTGCTTAATGACCTTGTGACAGAGCGCGTCATGGAAGGGCAGGACTACCGCAAGTCGGTATTCATACTTGGCGGAACGGCGCTGTTCACGCTGGCGGCGGCGCTATTGTATCAGACGCCTCGTTTGCGGCGTCGGTACGGTGCGGGCAAGGCAGACGAGGCGTGACGCCAGTTCAGTGCCCGCCCACCGGGAACCAGTAGCTGAGCTTCATGGCGAGATAGTTGTCGCCACCGGCACGTGTGGTGTTGCGCAGGTCGACGAATCGCGCTGGCTCGCCAAGCGCCTCGGACGCGCGCCGATTCTGCTGCCACACGAGAAACAGTGTGCTGCCGGCGTTCCATTCCCACCGCAGCACGACGTTTGATCGGAACGACAGCACGTTGAAATCGCGATTCGACAGCGTGAAGGGTGCGCCCTGATCGGCGATTGCATACGACCCGTCGTCAGCGCGGGTAATGCTGGACCCTTCGGTGCCATACGTTTTCAGCGCATGTGTGCGAGGCGCCCGCAACTCACCGATGCCGTAGTAGTGGCCACTGGCCACGAACGGCTCGCCATACCCCTCCAACGTCAGCGACGGAGAAAATGCGTAGTTCAGGCGCGTCTTCATGGACGCCGTCACCCGATCTACATAGGCAAAGAGATAGCGGCGCCCATAAGTTTCGGTCGACGCCGCGTTCTCCACGCTGGTCACGTACTGCCGCGCGTCAGTGCTGGTGGTGTAGCTCGGTTCAAGCGTGGCCTGCCACCGCGGCGCCGGACGCACGGTGACACTACCGCCGAGTGTCAGCCGATGTCCGCCCATGACGTCGGTGTTCCAGTTCGCGCTGGCGCGGTAAAACGTACGGCCACCGAACGGACTGTTGATGCGCACCTCCTGCCCCGCCGAGAGCGCGGTCGACATCAGCGGCCCACCGCGGGTAAGCGCGTCGTCCAGCGTGGGCAAGTCGACTTTCGAGTTCACGTTGAGCGACCACAGGTTCCTGAAGGTCAACGACGTGTTCTGCGTCAGCTCACTATTGGTGTGATTGCCGCCGTAGTTGTAGGCCCCCTTCGTGGCAAATCCGAGCCGCCAGTTCTGGAAGTACGGTCCGGGCTGAGTCTCTCGCACTTGTATATCGGCGTTGTACTCGATGTCGTCCGACGACTGCACGCGACCTACATCGTTCACTTCATAGCCGGGCGATTCGGTCATGACCTGCGCGCCCCACAGGATGTGCCGCCCTGCATCCTTGTCGGCACGAATGCTGGCCGTGTAGCCCTTGAGTGAACGCAGCGCGGAATTGTAGCCCAGGTATCCGCCATCCGGTCGCTGGAAGAAGTGCGCGCTTGAGCGCTGCACGCGCGCCATCGCCAATGAGTCACCGGCGACGTAGCTGTACCCCGCCCAACCGCTGACGGCATAGCGGCCTTGCTGCATCCGGATGCGCCAGTCGATGCCACCGGCCATGGCGTCGCGTGAGAGCACGGAGGCGAGTTGCGGCAGGTCACTCATGTTGCGACGCATCGACGTAAAGCTTCCACCAATGGTTGACGCTTGCGTCCCGATCTCTTGCTGCAGGCGCACCACGGCGTACTCCGCTTGCGGTTCGACCGACACGCGATTCGTGGAAAGGCTGTCAAGATCGAATACGCGCGCTTCGGTGCGGCCGGTGACGGCGGCCAGAGCGCCAACGGACAGACGCGACCTCGTCCGTCCGGTCACCTTGGCGGCGCCGAGAATCGTGCTGGCGTGCGGCTGATCGGTGAAGTCACCGGACGCCGAGAGATGCGGGGCCGAGCCGATGCGACGCGAATAGAAGTAGTTGGGTCCCTCGACGCGCAGCAATTGTGCGCCTTCGGTGAAGAAGGTGCGACGCTCTTCCACGATGGTCTCGAAAGCCGACAGATTCACCTCGGCGGGATCGGCCTCGACTTGGCCGAAATCCGGATTCACCGTCGCATCAACTGTGAGATTCGAGCCGATGCCGAACTTCGCATCAAGGCCAGCCCGCGCCTTGGTCGGATTGCGGAACGGATTGAGCGCATTGGACACCGCCGACTTGGTCGCATCGGCCGCCATGTACGGCAAAAACTCCGTCGGCCGCGATGATTTCACGCCCGAAATGCCTGACAATGTCCCGAAACGCGAGATGTACCCGTTCTCGCGACTCGGAATCACGATCCATTGGAGATCTTCGTTCTTGTCCGGCATCCAGCGGTCCATCTGGAAGCCCCACTCCTGCACCTCGGTCGTGGGGAATCGCACTTGCGAGAAGGGAATGCGCATCTCGGCGGTCCATCCGAGCGAGTCGACCACCGCATTCGCCGACCAGACGGGATCATACTGGCTTTCGCGACCGCGATTTTCGTCGTCTTGCGAGTGGTGGAAATCATTGCGGACACCGGCGGCGGACACTTCGAACGCATATGCGGTCCGCCGATCGCGATGGGTGTCAAACGTCACCTGCAAGCGTTCGGCGTTGCCCTGTCCATCCCGACGGGTCACCGATCGCGCTATGTGATCAGGCCGTTGACGAAACATGCGCGCCCCGACGTACAGCGCGTCGTCATCGTACCGAATGAACACCTGAGTGCGCTCCGAAGGGGCCGCGCCTTCGATCGGCCGCTGCTGTTCGAAATCCTCGATCGGCGTCAGTCCAGCCCAGGCCGGATCGTTCAGTCGACCGTCGATTCGGGGAGCGGGCGTGGAGGCGAGCCTGCTGGCCAGGGCCCGTTTGGGAGAGGCTTGGGCGCCGGCGGAGTCGACTACCGACAGTATAGCGATAGCAACGTACCACTTCAGGCGCAGGAACATGCGCAAACGCAGATCGGTCACAGTGCTGTTTTCGGGGTTCACTTTTTGTTCAACGGGTGCCCGACAGCATACGCACACCAATAGGACCTCGTTCAGCCTTTACCGCGGAAATCGTCGGGCTGTCCTGAGTTCTCTGGTCCTGCGTAGGGATTTCCGCCATTGTGGGGCGGTATGGTCCCGACAGACTCTTCAGTGATCAACGACTCACCTTCGGAGGTCACATGTCCGGTTCCTATCAACTCAAGCAGAACGACAAGGGGCAGTTTTCCTTCGCGCTTATGGCGGCGAACGGCGAGACGATCCTGCGCAGCGAGCAGTACGAAAGCAAGGCGGCGGCGGAGAATGGCATCGCGTCGGTCCAGAAGAACAGTCCGCTCGACGAGCGGTTCGAGCGCAAGGACGCGACTGACGGCCGTTTCTACTTCAATCTCAAGGCGGCCAATCACCAGATCATCGGCACCAGCCAGATGTATGCCAGCGCACAGAGCCGTGATGCTGGCATCGAATCGGTGAAGGCCAACGGGCCCACCACCGCCGGAGTCTGACATGACGGATTCCATCGGCATGGCCATTCACCTGGCCGTGCCCTATGCCGAGGCCGTGCAGCGCACCCGCGATGCGCTCAAAAGTGAAGGATTTGGCGTGCTCACCGAAGTCGACATCCAAGCCGCGTTCAAGGAAAAGCTTGGCCGGGAGTTTCGCCCTTACGTCATTCTGGGCGCGTGCAATCCGCCGTTGGCGTTCACGGCGCTCAGCGCCGATTCGCAGGTGGGATTGCTGCTGCCCTGCAACGTGACGGTGGAAGCGGCCGACGATGGAGGCTCAATGGTGCGTCTGGTCGATCCCTTGAGCCTCTTGGCGGCCAGTGCGTTCGGCGCATCAACCGCCATCAGCGACGTCGCGGCCGACGCACATGCGCGACTCACACGGGTGGCAAAGGCGCTCGGCGGCTAGTCCGGGTCTTCGACTGCTTATCGCGTCTTCTGCGCGCAGGCGCGTTGGTCGGGGGCAATCCCCGCCCGCTCGCATTCGCAGTCGCCGCCCACGCCGCCGCACGAACCCTTGAGCCGGCGGCCGGATATGGCAACGCCAATGGCCATCGCCGCCATGGCTATCGCGATCACGGCAATCGTAAGCAGCAAGACGAGCATCAGGGAGTCCTTGGTGGCCGTTGGGGACTGCAATTGAACCGCAGGGACGCAGGGTGGTTCAATGGCGCTTCGGTTCTCCATCACGTATCACCGCCGCCCTGAATCCGGCCGTCATACGCTCCTGAACCTCACCATTTGGCCCGGCAACAAGCAAGAGCACCTCGAGCCGGTTGGCCTCCGCCATGGCCCACGCCCGTTCCGGCCCCACCACCATGAGCGCGGTCGCCCAGGCGTCGGCCAGTGAGCACTGTTGGTGCAGGACGGACGCGGCCAGGAGGCGATGCCGCACCGGTTTGCCGGTGGCCGGATCGATGGTATGCACGTAACGCACCCCATCAACATCGTGGAAGTCGCGATAGTTGCCGGAAGTCGCCAGCGCACGGTCGGCAAGTCCAACCACCAGTCGCACGCTTCGCCGATCGACGTCCGGCTGTTCGATGCCTACCCGAAATGGCATCCCCTGTGCGTTGCGTCCGCGGGCACGCACCTCGCCACCAACTTCCACGAAGTGGTTGGCTTCACCGCGAGCACTCAGCAGCGCGGAAATGAGATCGACCGTGTAGCCCTGGGCGATGGCCGACAGGTCAATCTCGAGATGCGGATGGCCCTTGGTGAGCGACTCACCCTCAAGGCGCAGCTTCTGCCATCCGACCCGTGCACGAAGGGCGTCCAGCATCGTGCTGTCGGGCACGCGGGTGAGCACGCCGGCGGGACCAAACCCCCACGCATCCACCAGCGGACCCACCGTCACATCGAACGCGCCACCAGACGCTTGCGACACGGCGATCGACTGGCGCATCACCTCGGCCAGGGGCGCCGAAAGCACCACTGGTGTATTCGCGGTGTCGCGATTGAGGCGCGAAAGCTCCGACGCGGAATCGTAGGTGGACATCTGCGCGTCGACATCCGCGAGCAGTGAATCGACCGCCGACTTCAACGAAGAAACCACGGAATCCGGACGCCCGCCGTTGAGCACGACACTGTAGGTCGAACCCTGCGCGGGGCCCCCGAAGCGCGCCACGGTGGGCCCGGCGCGCTCGCGTGTGCGGTACGCGTAGAGCGAAGCGCCCACGAGGGCGAACAGCATCACCCACCACCGCCAGGACGCCTGCGAAATGCTGAACGTCGCGCGCGCCGCGGTCATCGACGACGAATCAGCCGAAGTCGTCGAAGGCCACGTTTTCGCGCGGCACGCCAAGATCTTCCAGCATGTCCATGCACGCCTTCAGCATCAGGGGCGGTCCGCACAGGTAGTACTCCACGTCTTCAGGCGACGGATGCCTGGACAAGTAGTCGCGCAACAACACCTGATGAATGAATCCCGTGGCACCGGTCCAGTGGTCTTCCGGTTTGGGCTCGGACAGTGCCAGATGCCACGTGAAGTTGGAATTCTCACGCGCGATCGCGTCAAAGTCCTCCACATAGAACGCTTCCTTCATGGAGCGCGCGCCATACCAGAACGTGACCTTGCGATCGCTGTGTACCCGGCGAAACAGGTCGTAAATATGCGACCGCATGGGCGCCATGCCGGCACCGCCACCAATGAAACACATCTCGTTGTTCGTGTCCTTGGCGAAAAACTCGCCGTACGGACCCGAGATGATCACCTCGTCGCCCGGCTTGAGGCCGAAGATGTACGACGACATGATGCCGGGGGGAATGCCAGTCGTGCGCGGTGGCGGCGTGGCCACGCGCACATTGAGCATGATGATGTCGCTCTCCAACGGAAAACTCGCCATCGAATAGGCGCGCGAAACCGTTTCCGTGCTGGTCGACGTCAGGTCCCACAGCTTGAACGCATCCCAATCTTCGCGATACTCGGCGCCGATATCAAAATCGCGATAGTTCACCGTGTGCGGCGGACACTCAATCTGGATGTAACCACCGGCCCGAAACGGCACGGCTTCACCGGCCGGCAGTTCCAGCACCAGTTCCTTGATGAACGTGGCCACGTTGTGGTTGGAGCGTACGCGGCAATGCCATTTGCGCACCCCGAAGATCGCCTCATCGAGGTGGATTTTCATGTTCTGCTTCACCTTCACCTGACACGACAGGCGCACGCCATCCCGCGCTTCACCGCGTGTCACCCAGCCGGTTTCGGTGGGCAGCAACGATCCGCCGCCGTCCAACACTTCCACCTTGCACACGCCGCACGATCCCTTGCCGCCGCACGCGGATGGCACAAAGATCTTCTGTTCCGCAAGCGTGCTGAGCAGCGTGCTGCCCGACTTGACATGCAGCGATTTGGCCGGATCGTCGTTCACGACAATCAACACGTCGCCGCTCTGCACCAGGCGCGCCTTGGCGCCCATGAGCACGGCCACCATGAGCAGCACCAGTACCACGAACGTGACGACACCCACCACAATGGTCAGCATGTCGTCATCTCAGAGCTGGATCCCGGCAAACGCCATGAAACAGATGGCCAGCAGCCCGGTCACCATGAACGTCAATCCCAACCCGCGCAGCGCCACGGGCGGATTGGAATAGCGCAACTTCTCGCGCACGGCAGCCAGCGCGACGATGGCCATGAACCAGCCAAGTCCCGAGCCAATGCCATACACCGTGCTCTCGGCCAGGTTGTAATCGCGCTGTTCCATGAACAGGCTGCCGCCGAGAATGGCGCAATTCACGGCAATCAGCGGCAGGAACACACCCAGCGCCCCGTACAATGCCGGTGCATACCGCTCGACGGCCATCTCCACGATTTGCGTGAGCGCGGCGATGGTGCCTATGAAACTGAGGAACACAAGAAACGAGAGATCGACCTTGGCCAGCGACGGATGCAACCACGCCAACGCACCATCTCGCAACACGGCATGCAGCAGGAAGTTGTTGAGCGGCACGGTGATGCCAAGCACGAAGGTCACTGCGATGCCGAGGCCAATGGCGTTGGAGACCTTTTTGGAAACCGCCAGCAGCGAACACATGCCAAGAAAAAACGAGAGCGCCATGTTCTCGATGAAGACGCTTTTCACGAACAGGCTGAGATAGTGCTGGAGCATGTCTCGTCGCCTCTCAGGCCGCCCGCTTCTGCGCGGCGTCGACGGCGATGGAAACCGGCACATCATGCGCCGGCGACTCGATGTGCACCGTGGCTTCCTGTTCGCGCTGCGCCGGCTTCCACGTGCGCAGCGCCCAGATGAGTCCACCAATCAGGAAGAATGCGGCCGGCGACAGCACCATCAGTCCGTTGGGCTGGTACCAGCCACCGTCGGTGACAAGCGGGAGAATGCGCACGCCAAACAGGCGACCAGATCCCAACAGTTCGCGAATACTCGCAACCGACAGCAACACAATGCTGTAGCCGCCACCGTTTCCGATGGCATCGAAGAAGCTGGCCTTCGGACCGTTCTGCATCGCAAACGCTTCCGCTCGGCCCATCAAAATGCAATTCGTGATGATCAGTCCCACGAACACTGACAGCTGTTTGGACACCGTGAACGAGTACGCCTTGAGCAGCTGATCGGTCACGATCACCATCGACGAGATGATGGTGAGTTGCACGATGATGCGGATGCTGGAAGGAATCCAGTTGCGAATCAGGCTGATGGACACGTTGCTGGCAATCAGCACGCCGGTGACGGCGAGCGCCATCACCATTGAGGTGGACAGCATGGTGGTCACGGCCAACGCCGAGCAGATGCCCAGCACTTGTCGGCCGATAGGATTCTCGTCGATCAGCGGATCGAGAAGGGTGGCTCTGGTTTGCGCGTCAAACATCAGGGCGTGCTCCCTTTGGGAGTGTTACGGAACCGATCCAGATACGGACCGAAACCACTGGGGCCAAGCCAGAACTGCACCGTGTTCGACACGCCACGCGACGTGATCGTTGATCCGGAAATTCCCTCGACGCGATGCGGGTCGGTCGCGGCTGGTCCAGTGGCCGCTTTCACAACGCGCAGCACCACCCGTGCACTGTCGTCGAACACCACGCGTCCTTTCCAGCGGGCCTGCCAGCGCGGATTCTCGATCTCGCCACCCAGGCCCGGCGTCTCGCCGTGTTCGTAGAACGTGATACCCGAAACCGTGCTCGCATTCGCTTCCAGGGCGATGTAGCCGTACATCGTGGACCACAGTCCATACCCTTGGATGGGGATGATCAACAGCTTCACCGCCCCACTGTCTTTCACTTCGTACACCAGCCCCAATCGTGGTACGCGCAGCACACGCGCATCGTTTTCTGCGGCCTGCTCGCTCTGCGACGGATCACGTGAGGCCGCCCGCTGGTCGTAGCTGTTGGCGTCCACGCTGTCCACGTACGCGCCCGTCTTCAGGTCCACCACACGCGGCGTGACGTTGGCCTTGAAGCGTTCGAGGATCTCGCCGCGCGACAGTTTGTCGGTGCTTGACATCAATCCGGCGACGCCCAGCACCTTGCTCAAGCGGTCAACACGCTGGTTTTCCGCCTGCGTGGGTCGCAGCAACACGGCGGCTCCCGCAATGGGAATCGCGCAGACCAAACACACCACGGCGGCAAAGCCCACCGTGTACCCCAGCGAATCACGTCGAAGAGCGGACATAGCGGGCAGCCCTCCGGCGGATGTTGGAGCGCACCACGGCGTGATCGATGAGCGGTGCAAACATGTTCATGAACAGGATGGCCAGCATCATGCCTTCGGGATACGCCGGATTGACGCAGCGAATCAGGATGCAGAGGAACCCGATGAGAAATCCGTAGATCAACTTCCCGGTGGACGTGAACGCGGATGACACCGGGTCGGTGGCCATGAACGCCGTCCCAAACGCCCACCCACCCAGCACGAAGTGCCAGTACCACGGCAGGTTGAGCATGGGGTTGGTGGCCGATCCAATCGACGTCAACCCAATCGCGGTGACGGCGGTCCCAACCACCACGCCAAGCATCGTTTGCCAGGCGCCAATGCGTGTGAGCAGTAACACCGCCGCACCAATGAGCACCGCCAGCACCGACGTTTCACCCATCGACCCCGGAATGAATCCGAGAAACGCATCAGTAAACGTGAGACCCGGCAGATGTCCGGCGCCCTCGGCGTACGACGACAGCCACGTGGCGCCGCTGTGCCCGTCGGCGGGGATCGCGGCGACCCACACATTGCCCGAGATCTGCGCCGGATACGCGAAGAACAAAAACGCACGTGCCACCAGCGCCGGATTCAAGAAGTTCATGCCGGTGCCGCCGAATATTTCCTTGCCGATCACCACACCGAAGGCCGTTCCCATGGCCACCTGCCAGAGCGGAATCGTGGCCGGCAGCGTGAGCGGAATCAGGAAACCGGTTACCAGCAACCCCTCATTCACCTCGTGGCCACGCACCACGGCAAACAGCGCTTCGAACGCACCGCCAGCCGCAAAAGTGATCACCAGAATGGGAATGAAATGCAGAGCGCCGTACACCATGCAGCCTATCAGCGAGGCGCTGCTCACCTTGAGACCAAGGGCGCCGTACGCGGCAGCCTGCCAGCTGTCCAACAGCTTGCCGCCCTGCTCCACCGACAGAAACGCCTGATAGCCGGTGTTGAACATGGCCATCAGGATGCACGGAATCAGCGCCAGCACCACGATAATCATCATGCGCTTCTGATCGAGCGCATCACGCACGTGCGGTCCGCCGGACGTGGTGTACGATGGCGTGAACAGAAACGTGTCGGCCGCTTCGTACACCGTGTGAAACTTCTCGAGCGGGCCGCCCTTGGCGAACGGCACACCCACGCGATCCATCAGCTTGCGCAGTGCTTGCATGTGTTAGTGCTCCGCCGCGATGGCCGTCAGCGCGCGGCGCAGCGCGGCACCATGTTCGTACTTGCCCGGGCAGACGAAGGCGCAGAGCGCCAGATCTTCTTCGTCAAGCTCCAGCACGCCCAACTCTTCGGCCCACTCCAGATCACCAACCGTGAGTGCGCGCAGCAAGTGCGTGGGCAGAATGTCCATGGGCATGACGCGTTCGTAGGCACCAATGGGCACCATGGCCCGTCGTGAGCCGTGCATGCCCGTGTCCAGCGCGAATTGCTTGCGCGGCAGCACCGATGACAGAAACGCCGGGAACGAGGAGAATGATCCGGCACCCGGTGCCATCCATCCCAGGAATTCCCGGGCGCCACCTTCGGCGAGCACGGAAATCTGCTGATGAAATCGTCCCAGGAATCCGTGCACGGCGTCGTCGGCTCGATCTCCGGTTAACACGGACCCGCTCACCACGCGCGAATGTCCGTCGCGCAGCTGTCCGGACGTCAATTCCACAGTCGACGCACCCAGTCGCGTACGCAGCACGCGTGGCTTCGCCACCTGCGGGCCGCCCACGGCGATGACAAGCGTCGGGTCCAGTTGGCCGGTGTCAAAGAGATGGCCAATACGCGCGACATCCTGCGCCCCGATGTGCCACACCGTCTTTTCGCGGTGGACCGGGTCGAGCACATGGATGTGATAGCCCACGGTGCCTGCGGGGTGCTTGCCGGTGAACTCCTCAAGGCGCACCCCCGGAACCGAACCGGGTGCACCGCCAAGCGATGAGCCAGGGCGCCGACAGAGAAACACCGGTCCATCGGTGAGCTGCTTGAGCACCGCCAGCCCGCGGGCGAACTCGGCTTCGCGACCGCGCAGTGCCACATCCACATCCAGCGCCAACGGCTGCGTGTCCAGCGCCGTCACAAAGATCGAGCGCGGCGTGTCGTCGGGCGACGGTATCCTGCTGAACGGACGGGTGCGGAGCGCCGTCCAAAGGCCCGATTCCAGCAGGAGCGCCTTGGCGCTCGCGCGTCCCTCCCCAGCGTTCGGCGCGTACGCTGCGAAGTCGACGGCGCTCCGGCTGTCGGCGTCCAGCGCGATCACCACCGATTGCAGTGCGCGCTTGTCGCCTCGATGCACCGCCTCGACCCGACCGCTGCCGGGGGACACGAGGCGAATGGCCGCATGCTCGCGATGCTCGAGCAACGCCTGGCCCAGTCGAACCTGGTCGCCCGGCTCAACGAGCACCCGCGCCTTGAGACCGTTGAAGTCGCGAGCCAAGACCGCCACCCGCGAAACGGGCGGCGCGTCGGCAATGACCTGTTCCGGGACGCCGGAAATCGGGATATCGAGCCCTTTCGTGACTTTATGGACAGCCATCAGCGTCCCGTCACAGGCGGTTCGGTAGAAAGCACAGCGTAGGATACGGCGGGGGTGCCAGATTTGCAGGGGGCGATGGAGCCGAAAGCTCGCAATCCTGAACGCGGTGCCCCGGCAGTAACGTTGAAGCGTCCTTGGGTAGGGGCTTTCGGGACAGGTTGTCCGAATCTACCTGACAGTCAATGTTGTAGACTACATACCACTTTGCGGTGTCAATATTTCGCCCCTCTTTGACCGGGATTTTCATGCGTCGTTCGCTCGTACTCGTTTCGTTCGTGCTTGCTGCTGCTTGCGGCGGGGACAAAGGTGCCGCCCCCGCCGACTCCTCAACGACGGCCGCCGCCCCAGCCGCCCCGGCGTCGTTCGATCCGTCAACCATTACACCGGGCATGCTGGCGTTGGGCGACAGCCTGTTTCACGGGTTGATAGGTGCCACCTCCTGTCAGGCCTGCCATGGGGCGGACGCCAAGCAGGCAACCGTTGCGCCCGACCTTACCGATGCCGAGTGGTTGCACAGCGACGGCAGCTGGGAAGGCATCTACAAGACTGTGACGACGGGTGTTTCAGTGCCCAAGAAATTCACCAGCGTGATGCCACCGTATGGCGGCATTCCGATGTCCGAAGAGAAGACGCGGGCGGTGACGGCGTACGTGTACAAGCTGGGCCACAAGTAGTTCTTGCGGATTATTGGCATACGGCTCATATGAGCCGTATGCCCTTGCCTCGTTTCAGCCTCTCCATTCGCCGCGTTCGTCGTGAGGTCGCCTGTGGCCTCGCGCTGTGCATGGGATTGGCTGCGCCGTCGCCCATTCGCGGCCAGCCAACTGCTGCGTCGGACCTCCGTCTGGCGGCACCGATTGCCACATGGGATGAAGCGATTCCGCTGGGGAACGGGTTGTTGGGTGGACTGGTGTGGGGTGCAGGCCATCGCATCAACCTGTCACTCGACCGCGGCGACCTGTGGGATCTGCGTCCCGCCGCTCCGTTTGGCAGCGCCGACTATCGTTACGGCGACATCATTCGCCTGGTGCGTGAGCGCAAAGCCGACTCATTGCGCGTGCGCTTCGATGATCCGTACGACAACATCGCGTACCCCACCAAGATCCCCGGTGGGCGCATTGTCTTTTCACTGGCCCCGTCGCGCACGGCGAAGTCGTTTGCGCTGAGTGTGACGCGCGCCGAAGCATCGGTGCAGTTCGATGCGGGCGCGATGCGCGGGTTCTTCAGTGCCGTCGATACCGTGTCGCTGTTCCGCGTGCCCGATCTGGATAGTGTGTCCATTGTGCGGCCGTCCTCGTTGGACAAGCTGGGCTATGGCGGGGCGACGTTTGGCGCGGATTCGTCGCGGGGCCGAGTGGAACGGTGGATGGTGCAGCAGGCCGCGCTTGGTCTCACGTATGTGGTGGCTATTGGATCGCGTCGCGAGGGCGCGTTGACGCTGGTGGCCATCACCATTGCCACGTCACGCGATGGGGCTGACCCGGTGGCGGTAGCCCGTGGGCGTCTCGCGCGTGCACTGCGCGGCGGATACGAGGTGGCATTCGCGTCACACCGTGCGTGGTGGACGCGCTACTGGCTGACATCGTCGTCGGTGAGTGTGCCGGACAGCGCCCTGCAATCGCATCTCGATTTCGTGCAGTACCTGTATGGCGCTGGCGCTCGCAACGGTGCACCGCCGCTGCCGTTGCAGGGTGTATGGACGGCCGACGGTTCGTCGTTGCCGCCCTGGAAGGGCGACCTGCACAACGACCTCAATACGCAAACCACGTATCTCGCCGCCCACGCGGCCGGCGCCGACGATGCGATGCGTGGATGGCTGGAGTTCAACTGGAAGTTGTTGCCGTCGTATCGACGGTATGCGCGCGACTTTTATGGAGTGGATGGCGCGGCGATTCCCGGTGTGATGGCACTGGATGGGAAACCGTTGGGCGGGTGGGGACAATATTCCCTGTCGCCCACGATGGGGTTGTGGGTGGCGCAATCGTTTCACTTGCAGTGGCGCTACACCATGGATCGCCGGTTTTTGCGTGAGCGTGCGTATCCGTTCGTGTCCGAGCTGGGGCGCGCGACCTCCGCATTGCTGCAACGCGGCGCCGACGGACGGTTGCGACTGCCGCTGTCCACCAGCCCGGAGATTTTCGACAACAGCATGCGGGCCTGGCTGCCCAGCATGTCCAACTACGATCTCGCGCTGCTGCACTGGGTGTATGGAGCGCTGGACCAGATGGCGACGGCGCTTGGTGATTCCGCGGCGGCGACGCGTTGGCGTGGGGTGGGTGCTGCGCTCGAACCACTGGTCATTGACAGTGCGAGTGGTGCCCTGCCATTCGCCGCTGGACTGCCGTACGACGCGTCGCATCGGCACTTCTCGCATGCCATGTCCATTCATCCGCTGGCGTTGCTCACCATCGAGAACGCGCGCGACAGTGTGGTGGTGCAGCGCACGCTGGACCAACTGAAGCAATACGGCAGCGACCAGTGGGTGGGCTACAGCTTTGTGTGGTACAGCGCGATGCTGGCGCGTGCCGGGCGCAGCGAGGAGGCGCTGGGGCAGCTGGAGGCGTATCGACGCGCGTTCATTTTGCGCAATGGCTTCCATGCGAATGGCGACCAGAGCGGCACCGGGCTATCGAAGTTCAAGTACCGGCCGTTTACGCTGGAAGGAAATTTTCTTGCGTTGCACGCGGCGCATGAAATGCTGCTGCAGAGTTGGGGCGGTGTGGTGCGGGTGTTTCCGGCGGTGAGTGCGCGGTGGCGCGACGTATCGTTTCGTGAGCTGCGCGCCGAGGGCGGGTTTCGCGTGAGCGCGGTGCGTGCGGCGGGTCGTACGGCCAGCGTGCGCGTGGTGAGTACGGCCGGTGGCGTGTTGCGTCTGCGGAATCCGTTTGAGGGGAGCGCGGTGCGGTGGAGTCGGGGTGGGGTGCGGCGGGAGGGGCGGGACTATGTGGTGCGGTTGCGGGCGGGTGAGGGGCTGGTGGGGCGAGCACGTCCGCTTTGAGCGACGGACACCCTCGAAACGCGATATGCGTACGGAGGCGCACGCCAACCCCCCCTCGCGATCGCCAGAATTCAAGGGGGCGTTTTCGGTGCTAGGGCGAGTGTCTCGAGCCGCTCGATTACCTGAAATTCGACGCCGTCGAACAGCGGCCCACGTTCGACTACGTGGGCTCGAATGGCAGACAATGCACGCGGCGTGTCAAGCAGTGCGCGGATCCTCTTGGCAAGCGCGGCGGCGACAACCGGTTCAGAAGACTGGACCTCCTCGACAATTGGTGGTCGAGTGGCAAGAAGTGTCGCGATATCTGACAGATCTTTGCTTCCCAATGGGTCGAGTGCGCCACGATCTGCGTACGCCGAAAGCTTGAGGCGCAGGAGTCCGACGGCGCTGGCGTGGCGAACCTGCGGCGGGAGATCGATGTCGACCGCGTGGTTGATCACCCAGAATTCATCCGGATTCCCGGTCCCCCCGAGATGCGCGCCACACGAGATGCAATCAAAGATCACGTCACTCGGCGATCTCCACCGGTCGACGTGTGTGCGGTCGCTTACCTCGTGCCTGAATCCCTGCGCCCGGAGGCGCTCATCCAAGGCGCCCTTCTGGACATAGCTCGCCGTGATGATCACTGCGTCCACATCGTCGGTTGGGCGAAGCTCGGCGAACACCTCGTCCTCGGTCTCCATCAGGGGAAGCAGCGAGGCTCCGATAAAGACGACGCGCTGCCGCAGCACTGGGCCAAGCTGATTCGCGACCGTGGCCATGCGTCGTACCGCTGGTGCCTCCAAGCGGCCGGGCAAGGTACCGTATCCTGGTGGGACGCTCATGCTCATTGCGCGAGCTCGATCAAGCGCTTGCTCAGTAGCTCGCCTGCGACAGCGCGGTCTCGTGCCGTGCCGACGCGAAAGAGATCGACCAACGCGAGCAGTTCGTAGAGTTCGGGCTGCGTTTCGATTAGGTCGGCAGCGGCGGGCGCGAGCGGCGTCAGTGATGTGCCGGCGATTTTTCCACTCGGGGACGGCCACACCAACGGTTCGATGTCCCCACCCAGCGTACCATGAACACCTGGAGCGCCGTGCGCCGTCGGCACCCCCCGTTGCCGTCGCCCCCGTTCCGGCGGGAACGCATAACGCACACCATGCCTGAGAAACTCTTCAAGCCCGGCGACGTTCGCCTCATGGCGCGCCCCGCGAGTGAAGACGAGGCCCGCCGTCACCAGCCGGCGAACCGCTTGGTGGGCAGTGCTTGGACTGATGCGCAGCCCCGCCCCGAGGCGGGCAAATGTCTGTCCAGGCGTCAGGCACAAACTCAGTGCGACAGGGACATCGATGGGTTGCAGGACGACTTGCATGAATCCTCGGCGTTCGGTATTCGGCTATACCGTATATTACTACATTTAAATACTTTAGGTAATCTATTCGATTTTAACGGTCGCCGTACGCCTACACCGAATACCAACGGACGACGCGCGCTTACTTGCTAAGTATACTTCTTATATAGTATAGTTTATAACAACTATCATCTGCTAATTTCTCAACCGATCCGAGAGCGCCGATGCCCCCCTCCCGCCGCAGCAAGCCGGCCAAGCCACCGCTCTTCGTCGACCGTGAGCTCGAGCGGGCGCAACTCCGGGAGCTACTCACTCTCCCAGGACCCAATCTCGCTCTCGTGTACGGCCGGCGGCGGGTCGGAAAGACCTATCTGCTCACGCACACGTGGCCCGAAGCGCAGACCTTCTATTTCGTGGCAGCCGAGGGCACGGGCACGCTCAATCGCCGCGAACTCGTGCAGGCCGTTGCTCGGCACTTCCAACTGGCGCTCGACCCGGCCGACTATCCGACGTGGCGCACTGTCTTTCGCCTGCTGTACGAACTGCGGACGCCCGAACCGCTGGTCATCATCCTGGATGAGTTCCAATACCTCATGGGAACTCGCGACGGGGTGCCGTCCCATCTGAACGCGGTGCACGACGTCCACCGCGACGAACGACCTTTTGTCCTCGTGCTCTGCGGCTCGGCCGTGCGAACGATGGAGCATCTGAACGCCGGTGATGCGCCACTCTACGGACGCTTTGCTCGAACCATTCGCCTGGTGCCGTTCGACTACTTCGATGCGGCAGCACTTGTGCCTGTAGCCACCCATCGAGAGCGGGCGATGGCCTATGGTATTGTCGGGGGCACACCGCGCTACCTGCGCGCCCTGCGTCCGGAGCGCACCCTGAGTGAGAACATCGCGGCAGAAGTGCTCGCTCCGGGCGGACAGGTGCGGATCCAGATTGAAACATTGATCGACCAGGAGCGCGGCCTCCGAAAAACCGAGGAGTACAAGTCAATTCTGCGCGCCATCGGTGCCGGCAAGACACTCGCCCAGGAGATCGCCGACCACGTTGACGTTCAGAATGACGCGGCATTCAAGCGCATGCTCAACATGCTGCACGAGTTGGGGTATGTCCGCGCCGAACGCAACTTCGCGGCTCGCAACACGCATCCATTCCGATACCGGCTCGCCGACCCTGCGCTGCAGTTTCACGCCGCGCTGGTCGCGCTATTCCGCTCGGAACTGGCCACCTACGATCCCGGCGAAGTGTGGGCGCGCGAGATCGCGCCGGCGCGTCTCGACACGTACATGGGCGGCGTATTCGAGCGCATAGCGCGCGAAGGATATCAACGGCACCGCCAGCGCCTCGGCTTGCCAATGGTCGACACATGGGGACGGTGGGAAGGCACCATCACCCCACAGCGCGGAAAGGGCGAGCCTCGGTCGTACGAGATGGATGTCGTGGCCTCGCTTACTGACGGCCGCATCATGACCGGCGCTATCAAATGGGGTGAGATGGGACTCGACGTGCACGCGAAGCATCTGCGCGAGCTTGCCGTGCTCGCCGACGCCGGGCAGCGCTGGGCCGTTGACGCGCTTCGTGATTCTACGCCATTGCTGTACGTCACGGGCGGGACGTTGGCGCCGGACTTTAAGGCGCGCGCTGAGCAGGACGGGCACTCGATCATCACGTTGACGCTTGATGACTTGTATCATGGGGTGCAGTCGGTCGTGGTGCCGCTGACGAATTGAGGCGATGGCGTGATCTCCATACTCGGCGTCACTGCGCCCGCTGAATATTCTTTCCACCGTCATCTACCGGCCGGCCGCCACTTCGCCCCTACAGTTGCGCCGCCAACCCCTGCAGCACCAAATGGAAACTCGGCGCCGCCTCAAACACCGCGCGCACGGGATCGCGACCAAGCCGCTCCATGCGCTCGACCGCGTTCCGAATTGTAAACGCCTTCGGATCCAGCGAGTCGTCAACCTCGTCCCACCGCAGCGGCATGGATACTGTCGCCCCGGGCAACGGTCGCACACTGAATGGCGCCACAATGGTTTGTCCGTGGCGGTTCTGCAGGTAATCGAAGTACACCTTGGCCCCACGCTTGGTCACATGACGCGTGATGGTGGCAATCGCGTCCAGCTCGCGCAGCACCACCCGCGCCAGCAACTCGCCCAGCGTGCGTGACTGCGCGTAAGTGCTGAGTGCCGGCAACGGCAGCAGTATGTGCAGGCCCGTCTTGCCGGTGGTCTTCACGAAATTCGGCAAGCCGATGGACTCGCACAGGGCGTGCAACGCGCGCGCCGTACGGATCACGTCGCTGAACGGCGCGTCCTTGGGGTCGAGATCGATCACGCACCAGTCGGGCTGCTCCAGCGACTGTACCCTGCTGGCCCACATGTGAATGGGAATCGACCCCATGTTGGCCACGTACAGCAGCGACTCCACGTCATCGCACACGAAGTAGCGAATGTCACGCTGCGTGTCCTCGCTCCAGATGGGCACGGTGCGCATCCAGGTGGGCGCAAAATCCGGCGCATCTTTCTGATAGAACGACTTCCCGTCAATGCCGTCAGGGAAACGCGTGAGCACCACCGGGCGGTCGCGCAAATAGGGCAGCATCCAGGGCGCAATGGCGCGGTAGTACTCGATCATGTCGCCCTTGGTGTAGCGCTCTTCGGGCCAGTAGATCTTTCTGGGATTGGAAATCACGAACGTCCGTTCCGTTTGCGGTACCGGCGGCGCCATAACGGATGTTTCCGCTGGCGCCTCGTTGTCCGCTTCGACGGGCGACTCAGTCGGTGCCGACCACTGCTGTCGCTCGCAATCCCGCGCCTGCTTGTCGTCTCGCAAACGCAGATAGGTGGGATGCCGCAACACGCCGTCCGGTGTCCACTCGCGAAAGCGCACTTCGCACACCAACTGCGGCTCAACCCATGTGGTTGATGCGGTATCGAGAATGGTGGCACTCCCGCGCGCCGCCACGCCGGGCGACACCACCACACCGTCGCAGGCCGGCTCACGCCGTGCAATCGGGTCCAACATGGCCTTGAGCTCACCAAGCTGCGCATCGGAGAACCCCGTCCCCACGCGACCCGCGTACACCAACGACCCGTTCACCATGTCGGCCAACTGCAACGCGCCAATGTGCGCCCGACCGCCCTTGGGCGCCGTGTACCCCACAATCACAAAATCCCCGGTGCGATCGGTCTTGAACTTGAGCCAGGCATCGCTCCGACCGCCGCGATAGCGCGCGTCGGCGCGTTTGCCGATGATGCCCTCCAGCCCCATGGCCGCCACCTGCGTGAGGAACCGCTCCCCTTCCCGCTCGATATGATCGAGTGTGCGCACTGGTCCCAACTTCGGCAAAACTCCAGCAGCAATGCCTTTCTCTCGGTGAGCGGCAGCCCGCGCAAATCGAAGTCGTCATACGCCAGCAGGTCAAACACAAAGAACGTGGCCGGCAGCTCCACCGCCGCATGACGAATCTCGATGGGCGCCGACAGACGACCACGTCGCTGCAGCAGCGAAAAATTCGGCTTTGGCCCTGCGCATCGAGCACCACCACTTCGCCATCCACAATGCAGTCGGCAAAGGGCAGCGCTTTCACGGCGCGCGCAATTTCCGGAAATACCGATGTGTAGTCGTTGCCATTGCGCGTCAGCAGCAGCGCCTCGCCGCGCGTCTTGGCCGCGATCAGCCGATAGCCGTCCAGCTTGAGTTCAAACAACCACCCGTCGCGGGTGAATGGCGTGTCCGACGGTTCGGCCAGCATCGGCTCAACCGCTCTCGGATCGACCCGCACACGCGACGCGCCACTCCGTTCAACGGCGGCATGCAGCGCATCGTTGCGGGTGAGACCCTGCTTCACCTCCTCGACGGTGAGCCCCGACAGCACCGACTCTTCGGCAAACTGATCACCGGGTTTGCGCACCCACTCGTCGCGCTCCTTCAACAACAACCAATCCTTCTCGCTCGATTTGATTTTCACCAGCGCCCATTTCCCGTGCAGCTTGTAGCCGCGCAACTCGAACAGCAGCTTGCCCTTCACCAGCCCTTCGCGCCAATCCTCCAGCGGCACCCACTCGCCGCGATCCCACACAATGATGCCGCCGGCGCCGTAGTTGCCGGCCGGGATCACGCCCTCGAACTCGCCGTACTCGATGGGGTGGTCTTCCACCTTCACGGCCAGCCGCTTGTCGTCCATATCGTACGAGGGCCCGCGCGGCACCGCCCATGAGCGCAGCACCCCGTCCATTTCAATGCGCAGGTCGAAGTGCAACTGTCGGGCCGCATGCTTGTGCACCACGAACAGTCGACCCTGCACGTCGGACACCCGTCCCACCGGCTCGGGCGACGTGTCCGACGAACGCTTGGCCCGATAGGCCGCCAGGCTGTCGGTGGGTGGTGACGAATCGGGTGGTTGTGGGGACTCGGTTCCGTCGGCCATTGTTTATAGGAGCTGTTCCCGCACACACCCTGCCCCGAGCACGCCCGCCATGGCCGCCCGATCCATCGCCAACGCCACGATTTCTTTTGACTCGTGTCCGTTCCCGTCAATCTGTATTCCTCTGCGGAATCGAAGGTCAGCATCTCGTTCAACATGCTGCACAAGAAGTGCGGGTCGCGCCTCAAGCAGCAATACATCTGTCTCAAGGATCAGGAGATCGTTGCCCGCGACGAGACCGTCAAGGCTACGAGTTCAGCAAAGACCAGTACGTGATATTGACACCGGAGGAGCTCAAGGCGCTCGATGAGAAGGCGACGGGAGCCATCGATATCATCGAGTTTGTGCCACTGGCCAAAGTCGAACGCGTGTATCTCGAGAAAGTCTACTATCTCGGACCGGACAAGGGAGGTGACCGCGCTTATCGCCTGCTGGCCGCGGCGCTCGAGGAAACGGGACTCGCGGCACTCGGGCAGTACGCCGCACGGGGGTCGCAGTACCTCGTGCTGTTGCGTCCGGCCAACGGGGTGATTGTGATGGAGCAACTGCACTATGCCGACGAAATTCGGCCCACCACCGAAGTGACCGTGCCCGCCGGCGACATCAAACCGATGGAACTGGCCATGGCCAAGCAGCTGATTGCCCAGACCGCCAGCGAAACGTTTGAGCCGGAGAAGTACAAGGACACCGTGCGCGAACGCGTCATGGAGGCTATCCAGCGCAAGGTGGATGGACAGACATCACCGCCGATGCCAAGGCTGATGGCGGCGGCAAGATTCTCGACCTCATGGAAGCACTCAAGGCCAGTCTGGCCGCTCCGGCGTCGTCCGACGATGCGAAGGGCGAACGGAAAGCGTCGTGAAACTGCGCGCGGGCACCAGCGGGTACGCGTTCAAGGAGTGGAAGGGATCATTCTATCCGGACGATCTCAAGGACGACGCCATGCTCACCTACTACGCGTCCAAATTTTCCACGGTGGAGATCAACAACTCTTTCTACCGGCTGCCCAAGGAACATGTGTTGCAGGAATGGGCGGCCCAGGTGCCCGACGCCTTCACGTTCGCCATCAAGGCCAGCCAGCGCATCACGCATCACGCGCGACTGAAGCCGGAGTGCGCGGGCGCGGTGGAGTTTCTGCTCAAGAACACCGCGGTGCTGGCTGATCGTCTGGGTCCGATCCTGTTTCAGCTACCGCCAAATCTGAAGAAGGATTTCGATCGCCTGCGGGTGTTCATCGACACGCTGCCCGCCGATCGACGCTACACCATCGAGTTTCGTCATGACAGCTGGTTCGACGACGAGGTGTTTGAGGTACTGCGGGCGCGTGACATTCCCTTGTGCATCACGGAACAGCCGGACTTTGCTTCGCCGGTTATTGCCACGGCCACGTGGGGGTATGTGCGTTTGCATCGCTTCGACTATGACGCGGCGGCGCTGGCCACGTGGGCGCAGCGCCTGGCGTCACAGCCGTGGAGCGACGCCTTCGTGTACTTCAAGCATGACGAAGGCGAAGGCTCGGGCCCGCCGGCCGTTGACGGCTTTCTCGCCGCGTTTACGGCCGCGAGTTAGTCAGTGCCGCAAGCCACTCCGTTGCGACCGTGCCAATCTCCGTCATCACCATCGCATCCGTTCGCCCCGATGACTTGAGCACGTGAAAGCTGTGATCCGCGCCCTCCACCCAGTGCATCTGCCACGGCGCGATCACAGAAGTAAGCGCCCGTGTCATCAGCTCGGGCGTACACAGCGTATCCCGCGTGCCGTTCACGCACAGCACGGGCATACAAATGCGCGACAAATGCGCGTCCCGCAGCTTCTCGGGCTGACCGGCCGGATGCAACGGATACGCCAGCAGTAGCAGTCCGTCCGCAGCGAATCCGTCGGCGGCCAGCATCGACGTCGCGCGTCCGCCCATGGAACGGCCACCGATGACCAGCAGGCCGGGCGAGAGCTGTTGCCGAGTGAACGCCACGGTGGCGGCCACCGTCTCCATAAGCAGGGGCATCGCATCCGGGCGGCCCGACTGTCTTTCCTTGTAGGGAAAGTTGAATCGCACCACGCCGAATCCGGCGTTACGCATGGCCTGCGCCGAGGCCAGCATGCCGCGATCGGACATACTCCCTCCGGCGCCGTGCGCACACACAAACACGGCCCGTTGCAACGCACCCGTCGCCGGTTCGTACACGGCGCTCACCTCACCATCGCCAACCGGAATACGCCACTCACTATCTGTCATATCTGGGCCTCAACCGGGAGTTGCATCTCGTCAAGAAACTGATGACCGCCGGTCGATTTTCCCGACCGCGTTTCCACTGTCGTGAGCACCAATCGATCGATGGTGCGCGTCATCCCCACATACAACAATCGACGTCCCTCCTCCACCTCCTGCGCCGTCGGCCCCTTCGTGGCCGATCCCCCGGGCAGCTGCGTGTCCTCGGCACCAACGATGTACACCCGTGAGAACTCCAACCCCTTGGTGGAGTGCAGCGTGAGCAGATTCACCCGGTCGGGGTCCGGCTCTTCCCCTTCCCATCGGGACAGCACGGCGCGCTCCAGAAACAGCGATAGCTGTTCGGCAAACGTGCCCTCGGGCAGTTCGGCAATCAGTCGACGCAAACGCATCATGGCCTGCGGATACCGGTCATCCGCCGATTTCTCGGCCCGAATCCGGTCCATCAATGACTGACCGCCCAGTTGGGCAATGACGTCGTCCACCGAGGGCCAGTTCGCCGTGTCGCCCCGCTCATGCTGATACCAGTCCAGCGCTCCGCTGTAGCGGCCCAGTGCGAACACGCGTGTCAGCTTGAGGAACAGCGCGCCTTCGTCACCCAATTCCCCTTGGATTGCCAACTGATGAACGGCCAGTGCCACACCAAGCGCGCCCAGCTGTTCAGTGAGCGCCGTCTTCCGCGTGCGCTCCATTTGCGTACGCGCCAACGCCATCGTAACACGCGCCAGCGTGAGGGTATCGTCCAATGCGCGATGCGAACGGCCAGGCGGAATATCAAAACGGCGCGCCAAGTCCACCAGCTTGCGACTGGTGGGAAACAGGTCGCGGGCCAGCGGCAGTGTGTCGAACGTAGTGAGATCAAACCGATTCCCACACTCGTCGGCCATGCGATTCAAAATGGGAAAGTCGAAGTCATAGCCGTTGTGCGCGACCACGATGTCCGACCCGACGAATTTCCGGAACGCGGGCCAGACCTCTTCGAAATACGGCTCGGTGGCCAGCGACTCGGCGTCGATGCCATGGGTGGCGGTCGCCCCCTGGGCAATCGGCACGCGCGGCTTCACCAGCTGGGAATACTTTTCCACGATCTCGCCATCGCGCACCCGGACCGCCGCAATCTCGACAATCTCCGCGGTGCGCGTGTCGCGATCGGTCGTTTCCAGATCCACGGCCGTGAAATCGGTGAACCCGATAATCGTGGCGCTCATTTCCAGCAGTTGCGCGGCCTTGAAGACACCCAGCGGCAGGTCAACCGAGGTGATGTCGCTGCGGTGCAATTGAGACGCCAATGACTCCGGCGGTTCTCCACCATGTTCGGCCTGCACGCCAAGCGCGACCAGCATCGCCGAGAGCGGAATCTCCACGCCTCCCATGGGTGCAATCCAGAATGGTGCACGGGTGGCGCGCGCCTGTCGCAGACGGTCCGCGAGTGCCACCACGTCGGGGTGAGTGGCCGGATCGGTGATCTCGTCGTGATGATCGTCCAGCACCGAGCGCGTGACGCCCACCTTCCGTGACAGCAGGTCGTGCACCAAACCCGTGAGCGACTGCTGCTGCTGACCGATGGCCTCGAGGTTGCGCGCATCGGCCAGCGCGCGGCGAATCTGGCGCGCGTTCTCGTCGGCCCGCTGCAACTGCGCCACCATGCGACCCAGTTGCCGGGACAGCGTGATGGTCTGCTCTTCCGACTTCGCCAGCGCCTCGTCGTACAGGGGGCGCGGCAACACCTGACGAAAGAACGCGTTGCGATACAGCTCGTCGCGTGGCGACGCGATCACGCGGGCGGCCGCCAGCACATAGCTCACCACCGGATCGTCGGCCAGCGCTCGTCCGACGGCCAGTCGGCACGGCACGCCGCGATTCAAGCAGGCCGCCTCCAGCAGGTTGCCAATGGCGTGCGTGCGATACAACAGCGCCACATCGCCCCACGCATGGCCGTGCGCGTCGCGATCCCGCACAATGTCGTCGATCACCCACGCCGCTTCCTGCTCGTCGTTTTCAAACCCCAACGCACGAACCGGAAACGTCGACACCCGGTCGGCCGTGGCCAGCACACGATCGTCGAAAATTGGCGTGTTCACCATCACCAACTTGCGCGCCACGGCGAACACATCGCGCGGACAGCGCCGGTTCTCCTCGAGGTTGATCTTGGCGGCCACGCCAAAGTCGTTGACGAACGTCTTGAACACCTGCGGATCGGCGCCAGCCCATGAATAGATGGATTGATCGTCATCGCCCACCGCAAACACGTGGCGATGATCCTGCGCCAGGGCCCGCACCACACGGTATTGCACGGGGTTGAGGTCCTGAAACTCGTCTACCAGCACCACGTCCCAGCGCGCCCGAATGGCTGCCGCTGCCTCCGACGTCTCCAGCAGCTCGGCGGTCTTGATCACCAACAGGTCAAAGTCCACGAGGTTCCGCTCGCGGAGAAAGCGCTCATAGCGTTCGAACAGGGTGCGATCGTTCGAGAACAACGAGTCGCCGCGAAACCGGTGAGCGGAAAAGCGCGTCAGTGTGCTGCGATGCCAGGGGCGTGGCCCCTCCAGCCGCCGCAACACGCTCAACTGGTACGCTTCGTCGGCAATGCCGAAACCCGGTTCAAGCCCCACGTGCGAGCCCCACGTGCGCAGCAGGTCGGCACAAAAGGCGTGGAGCGTACTGCGCGTGATGCGCTCGGCCGCCTCACCCAGGCGGGCGCTCAGCCGGTGCGCGATTTCCCCCGCGGCCTTGTTCGTGAACGTGAACGCGCACACGCGTTCCGGCGCATATCCGCATTGCTCGATCAAATAGCGGATGCGCTCCGTCAGGCAGAACGTCTTGCCGGCGCCCGGACCGGCCAGCACGAGCAGTGCTCGCGGCTCGGCTTCGATTGCGCGCCGCTGAGAGTCCGACGGTGTGGGGCTGGGTGATTCGGCAGGTGGAGCCACCGGTACAGAATATCGTCCCGCACGGCGCTCAGCGACCAGCAACCGCGATCATTCACTCAAGCCACACATTCTTTCGCATCACAGGCCCACGCCGGACACGTTCGGTCGGGTGCGTCTCTGTGCCGTCAAAACCGCCGCACAGAGCGCGACACAATGGTGGGAAAGGGTGCTGAAAGGTGAGTGATCGTCCTCGCCTAAGTGTCCGCTGCGCAATAGATTGACACGCAGGAGACGAAGGTCATTGATGTTGCTGCATTCTGATGATGCTTTCAATCTGACATGCCCCATTCGCCGGCCGGTCGTCCCGCCTTCCTGCTCCGCACCCTCGGCGCTGCGGAGCTGTGCGAGGTTGATGAACACGGTCATGTGCGGCCGCGATTACTGGGTCCTGGTAAACCACTGGCCCTGCTGGCCTACTGCTGCTGTTCGCGCGATCGGGAACACTCGCGCGATTTCCTGGCGTCGTTGCTGTGGGACGACACAGAGCCCGCGCGCTCCCGGCAGAGCCTTCGTCAGGCCCTGTGGCGATTGCGGCGAATTGTAGGAGACTACCTGCGCACCCGTGACGATGCGGTGCTTGGCGTGGATGGCCGGGTGGCCAGCGACCGCGATCGGTTTCTCGACGCCGTGCATGCGGGTGATGCTGCGACGGCGGTGGCCACGTATGGTGGACCGTTTCTGGCCGGCCTGAATGCGCCAGGTGGAGACGAGTTTGAAGACTGGGCGGCGCTTGAACGGCGACATCTGGAAGAATCGCTGTTGCGCGTGGCCGAACCGCTGGCCAAACAGTTGGCGCACAGCGGACGACCGGCCCAGGTGCGCGAACTGGTTGAGCGGCTGATGGTACTGGCACCTGACAGTCTGGACGCGCACCGGATTGCCGTCGAGATGCTGCTGGAGACAGACGATCGGGTCGGCGCCCGGCGTGCCGCGGACGCACTGGAATCGGTCGCGCACAGTCTTGGTGGTCGCGCGCCATCGTCGATGGAAGCACTTGTGGCGCGCGCACGGAACACAGAAGCGTCGCCGTCAGGCGAACGCACCACGGCGTTGGTGCTCGATCTGGTGGGTCGCGAAAACGCGTTCAGTGCCGCGCTGGGCGCATGGGGCCGCGCCCGCGCCAACGACACGCAGGTGGTGGTGCTCTCCGGCGTGCCCGGTATCGGGAAGAGTCGACTGCTGATGGCCATCGCCCAGCGATGCCGTTCCAAGCGCACCTTGAGTGCGATGGTACGCGCCAACCCGGGTGAACGGGAGGTGCCCTTCGGATTCGCGGCGGCCATTGTGCGCGCGCTGGCACCGTTGCCGGGGGCGGCCGGCGTGAGTGGCGAGAGCGCCCGTGAACTGGTGGCCCTCGATCCGGGTCTGGGATCACGTTTCGCCACCACCCCGTCCCTCGAAGACGGTGGCGAGGCCGTCCGCCGACGGGCCTTTGCCGTACTCGACCTGTTATCGGCCATCGTGGAGCAGGAACCGCTCGCACTATTCCTCGATGATCTGCACTGGGCCGATGTCGCGTCGCGACAGTTGCTGTCCATCGTGCTGGGACGCGCCACCGATCTGTCGCTGCTGGTTGTCGCCACCACGCGCGGATCGGCGGCGGCCATGTTCGATCAACGCCTCGTAACCTCGCTGGCGCTCCTGCCTCTGGCCGACGATGAACTGGTTGACGCCGTTCGCAGCTCGGGGTCGTGGCCGGACACGATTGCCTCCACGCACTTCATGGAGATGCTCACCAGCGTCTGTGACGGAATTCCGTTGGGGGTCATGGAGCGGCTGGCGCTGGTCCGCGAGCGCGGATTGCTGGAGCTGGTGAACGGCGAATGGCGGTCGCCCGATTGGGCCGCGGCAACGGCCGCCGTCGCGCTCGCTTCGCCACTCGATCACCAGCTCAACGCCTGCACCGACATCGAACGCGCCGTGCTGCTTTCGCTTGCCGTGGCCGGCACACCGCTTTCCGAAGCAGTCGTTGCGCGCACCGTCCGCACGTTGACACCGGACCGCCGCGTGACCCCCACACAACGTCCGCGGGCGATGGATGCATCGCCGACCGAGTCGGCACTGGCCACGCTGGAGGTGAAGGGACTGGTGGTGCGTACCGCCGAGTCGTGGATGCCCAGTCACGACGTCATCACCGAGCGCATGCTGTCGTTGACATCGGCCGACGAACGGCATGCCTGTCACGTCGCCTTGGCGCAGGCGTTGAGCGAGACCGCCGATATTGACGGGTCGGCTCGCGCGGTGCGCCACTTCCTGCTGGGTGGCGACGACCAGCGCGCCGGTGCGCAGTTGGGTCGTGTGATACGGCGTGCGCGGGCCATGGGTGACCGTCGACGCGCGCGCGACATGCTGACGGAGTTGATTGGTGAGCGCCTGCCCGATGCGCGCATCAACGTGGTGGTGCGCGGCGTGCCGTTGTGGGACCGCGTGACGACCGTCAAAGTGCGACTTATCGTCGCGACCGCCGTGGTCGTGACCGCGCTCAGTCTGGTAACCGCCTGGTATTTCGCCAGACAGCCCGCGCTGATAGCCACGCAAAGTCCGACAACATCGGCGGGCGTACCCGTGCTCGGCCCGTTGGTGCTGCGCACGATTCCGTCAATCGTGATTTCCACCGGAGGCCACTCGGCAACATCAACGGTCATCCACGTTCACTCGCTCAGCCCGCGCACCACAATCATCGCCGGGGATTCCGTCCGCTCGGTGCAAGGCGTCGCGTCGTTCACGGCATTGCGCTACCGACGCAGCGATTCCGTCGCAGTGTTTCGGTTTGAGGCCCCTGGCTTTCGATCGGTAGAGGTTTCCCTGCGACAGTGGGAGTATGTGCAGCCGGGTCGCGAGCCCTTGTCATCAACCTTGCGATTGGTCGGTGGTCTCGCGCAAGGCCAACAGCTTGATGTCAACACCCGATCGATCCGCGTTGCTCCGAATGAACTCATCCAGGGATTCGCGCAGGCGGAATACTCGAGTCTCTGGGCCGCGGCCTCGGTGTGGTTGTCCATGACACCCACGTGGGGTGATCCGAAGCGCGAGGGTCGCGAACTGTTCCCGGTCTCAACGCCTGCGCAACACGAAATTGTTGATATCCCCATTGCCATCAAAGCACCGTCCATCCCCGGTCAATATTGGTTGCTCTACCTGCTGGATGCTGAACCGTCGGGAATGTTTGGACTGTCGCGTACCAACTGGACCGTCGAGCAGCCGCTGTGGGATGATGGGAATGATTTCGCGTCGACCCCCGATTCAGTCATTCGCCAGGCCAACATCGCAGGGACCGCCTTTACTACCGTTGCGTATCCTTCGACGTGGGCCCGATCTTCGGTGGCGGACTGCACGTATCCTGTGAATCGCGACCCGTCGAAGGCCATCAAGCTATGTCGTCGAAGCACAGCGATGTTCGGCATCGAAGTCATCGTGAAGTAGTTTCCCCGACAGGAGCGGGCGCAGACTATCGCGAAATTGCTGTAATCGACCGTGGGCATGATTACGTCACCGACGCTGGCGAATCGGCGTTTCTGTCGCGAGCTTACAACGCCTTCATTCCCCGGCGCTGTTCGCGCGCTCCCGCCCAATCGCACTACATGAAGTTCTCTCGCGCCGCAGGTGTCCTCCTCCACCCCACTTCGCTCCCCGGTCCCAATGGGATCGGTGACCTGGGGCCCGACGCTATTCGCTTTGTCGATTTCCTCGCCAACGCAGGCTTCACCATCTGGCAGATGTTGCCGTTGGGACCCACCGGCTACGGCGACTCGCCCTATCAATGCTTCTCCGCCTTTGCCGGCAACCCCCTGCTGATTCACGTGCCAGGGGCCACCAGTTCGCTGCCGGAACATACCGTCGATTTCGCCGGCGTCATTGCCCACAAGCGACAGTTGCTGGCCAAGGCATTCGTGCGCTTCGTGCCGGACGACCGCTACCAGCAGTTTGTCGTGCAGCAACGCGCCTGGCTCGATGACTACGCCCTGTTCATGGCGCTCAAGCAGGCGCACGATGGCGTGTCGTGGACCGGCTGGAATCCCCCATTGGCGTCGCGCGAACCCGCCGCACTGCAGACATTTCGCGACACGCACCAACAGGAAATCGAGCAGGTCCGCATGGAGCAGTATGTCTTCTTCATGCAATTCCAGGCACTCAAACGCGCCTGCGCCGCGCGCGGCATTCGTCTCATGGGAGATCTCCCCATCTATGTCGCACACGATTCCGCCGACGTGTGGGCGCATCGGGAGCTCTTCCAGCTTGATAGCGCCGGCAAAATGCTGGTGCAGGCGGGCGTGCCGCCTGACTACTTCAGCGAAACCGGACAACTGTGGGGCAACCCATTGTACGAATGGGACGCTCTCCGCGCTGATGGATTTCGCTGGTGGATTGACCGAATGCGCGCCGCGCTGGGGATGTTCGACAGCATTCGTCTCGATCACTTCCGCGGCTTCGAAGCCTACTGGGAAGTGGCCGGCGACGCCGTCACCGCCGTCGATGGGCGCTGGGTGCAGGGCCCGGGCGTCGAACTCTTCGATGCCCTCACCGCCGCCCTCGGCCCAATGCCCATCACCGCCGAGGATCTCGGCCTCATTACGCCTGAAGTGGAAGCCCTGCGCGAGACTCTCGGCTACCCCGGTATGAGCATTCTGCAGTTCGCGTTCGGGGGCGACGGCCAGAACAACACCTTCCTGCCACACACCTATCCGCGCGAGCGTGTGGTGTACACCGGGACACACGACAACGACACCACCGTGGGCTGGTGGAATTCCGACGCCGGCAACGGTTCCACCCGGACCGCCGAGGATATCGAGCGCGAGAAGTCATTCGCACGACGCTATCTCGATACCGACGGCCACGAGATTCATTGGACGCTGATGCGAGCAGCCCTCGCGTCAGTCGCCGACACCGTGCTCATTCCCATGCAGGACATTTTGGGACTTGGCAGCGAGGCGCGCATGAACCTGCCGGGGCGGCAAGCCGGCAACTGGCAGTTTCGATTCACCTGGGATCAACTCACTCCCGACATCACGACGCGTTTGCGCGATCTGACGAGATTGTACGACCGATGAGCGCCCGCGCGCGCGCGCGCACTGCGCGAACTATGGTGTACTCACCGGAAGCTGACCGGTGTGTCCCGTCGACAATAAGTGTTGGGTGAACTGGGTGAACGCCAGCGCGTCACGCACGAGTCGCGCACCCAGCGAATCCTGCGCGCGCGCCAGCAGACGACGATCTGCCCCAATGGAGAAGCTCTTGTATTGCGACGGATTGACCACCGGAATCTCCACCAGTCGGTTGTCCATGATCCAACCCAGGATGCCGTCCCGATAGTAGTCTGCGAAGTACGGCGCTTCGTCGTCGTGCAGCAGCGACTTGCCGGCCATGGGCCATGCGTGACGCGGAAGCCCGAGGATTTCCAGCACGGTTGGCGCGATGTCCCGTTGCGTCGCGATGCGCGGCACAAGCCGTGGCGCGACAAGCCCTGGGGCATAGATCGCAAACGGAACAACAAATCCGTCCATCACCGAACCATCACTGCCGTGCCCATGATCGGCGACAAGCACAAACACCGTCGAACGCGCCCATGGCTCTCTGGCGCAGGCCGCGAGAAACGTCGCCAGCGCCTGATCGGCATAGTGCATGACATCCAGATGCGCGGACACCCGCGACCCGTCGTTGAACCACGGGCCAACTCCCGGAGGGAGGACGACATCGTGTGTGCTATTGGTGTTGATCGCGACAAAAAACGGCTTCGATGCCGCGCGCATGCGTTCCAGCGCGAAGCCGTACAGGTCGGGGTCATGGACACCCCACCCATTCTCCGGAAGATGTCTGGTGGCGATGGCCTCGCGCCCGAAGGTCTGCTCAAACCCCAGTGAAATCGAGAAGGCGCCGATGCCGCTGGTGTTGACGCGAGTCCCCTGGAGAAATTCGGTTGCGTACCCGCGGTCGCGAAGGAACCGAGGGAGGCACGCGTAGTCGTACTCCTGCAGCGGCGTCTCGGCGATGGTACTCCCGAGGGGATTGGGATAGGAACAGAACGTGCTGAACATGCCCTCGGAGGTGCGGTGACCTCCGGCCAGCATCACCGTGGTCGACAAGGACTGCGCGCGGAGTGAATCGAAGTGCGGTGCCACATCGCGCATCGAGCCGTAACTCTTGAGGTACTCACCCGCCCAGCTTTCGAGCAGAATGACGACCAGATTCAACGGTCGATCTGCGCCGGTCGTCGGCAGCTCGCTCACCGGTGCCGGGAAAAGGCGCGTGGTGAGCGCGGAGGCCTCCTCCGGATTCATCCACGACGCGCGGGGATCGCGCTGCCGCTGCCGAGCCAGCACGTAGTACGTGGTGTTGTAGGCGCCGTTCAGAGCGATCGCGGCGCGGCGCGGATCACCGATTTCCTGCGACATGAAAGGTCCAAGCGGAATGGACTGGACGCCGCCGCGCGCACCGACCAAACCAAGTACGAACACCAGCAGGGAACCGGCAGCAAGCTGCAGACCGTGGTACGGTTCGCGACGCGCAGTGGCATCGCCGACGTCAGGGACCAGTCGCAGCATGGCAAACGACGCCACGCATGCCAACAGAACGCTCGCCGCAGTGATGCCTGGATATCGCCCCAATCCGGTGCCAACTAACGCGCCCGTATCGTGGCCAAAGTCCAGGATCTCGTATCCCAGATGACGCCCGCTCTCGGTGAAGTAGATGGTATCGCCGACGTGCAGCAGCGCGATCACCCACACCGCCACGACGCCCAACACGCGTAACGTGATCGGCATCCGCACGCGTATGGCCAGCGCGCCGACCGCGACCAGATAGAGCACCAGCGCGAATGCGGAGCCGATGGCCGTATCGAACCGCAGCCCCCAGAGCAGCGCCGTGAACTTGGCCACCGGCGCCACCGGCCGCGCCACAAACAGCACGAACAGCACCTTGCCCACGAAGGCCGTGCCAATCAGCACACCCGCCACGCGGAGGAAAAGGCGCAGACACGACATGATCACCCGCATGTCCACCTCGTCACGCGGGTTGTCCATTCGCGCCACACACTACTGCTCGCGCGTTCTGCCATATCCGGTCACAATCGCTATCACAATGGACAGTACGAGCGCCCACGCATAAGTGTTGTACATCCCGATCGCTCCCGCACTGAGCGCCGGCATGCCGAACGCTTCGCCACTCCGACTGGCGCTCGACGCCAGAATCGTCGGCAGGAAATACGGCAGGAGAAACGGCCACGTGCACACCGTCATGTCCAGCAGGTTCGCTCGGCGGTACCCCGACACGCCAAAACGCTCCCCGGTCTGGCGGGCAAACTCCCCCACTGCCAGAATCGCCACGACACTGTGCGTGGTCAGCAGTACGGCCCCCGACACCACACCAACAATCCACGATTCGGCCGCGCGCGCCGATGCCGCCCGTCCCTGTGCTGCACGCACCAGTCGGTCGAGCGCATCGGTTGCCTGCAGCGTGCCCACCAGCGCCACCAGCAGCAACGTGAACACACTCACCCCAACGGCACGCTGCATGCCATCCACGACAATCCCCGTCGCGCCGAAGGTGCCGGGCGCGATATGCAACAAATCGTAGGGAGTGATCAACCGTAGCAACAACGCCAGTACCGTCGCGCTCAGGATGCCGAACAACAGCGCCTCGATGAGATGGCGCTTGGCAAGCAGCAGGCCAATGACAAGAGTCGGCGACAACAGCAGCAGCAGCGCCGACAGGTGCGCCGCCGGATTCGGGACCGTTGCGGCCGATGCCATCGTCGTCGCGCGATCGATGCCCCCCATCAGCACCGACGCCACCAGCGCCACCAGACCGGCCGGCAGGACGTACACCAGTCGACTCCGTACCGTCCCGCCGATATCCACTTGCTGCGTGCCACTCGAGGCAATTGTCGTGTCCGACACCGGCGAGATGGAATCGCCAAAGGTGGCGCCGGCCAGAATCGCCCCCATCAACGCGGCAGGTGCGGCCCCTGCACCACCACCGGCCGGGTACAGCAGCGGTCCACACAACAGGATGGTGCCGAAGCTCGTGCCGGTGGCGGTGGACACCACCACGCACGCCAGAAACGCCGCAGCGACATAGCCGCCGCCGGTGAGATGCGTGGCACGTGTCAGCCACGCCAGGGCGGCCACAAACCCCGCCGCGCCCAGCACCGCCCCCAACACCCCCGCAAACATCCAGGCGCACAGCATTACCATCACCACGCGCTGACTCATGCCATCCAGCATCGCGTCGGCGTAACGCGTCCGATCCCTGGCCAGCAACAGTCCCAGCGTCAACGCCGCCAACAAGATCGGCCAGAATCCTTTCTCGTCGGGCGCGCCGTTGAGCGCCAGCACGGCCACACCGGCCAGAAAGCAGGCAAATGGTGCCAGTGCGCCTGCCAGCCCGCCGTAGAATGCAAGCGGCGCGACAGCACTGTCGGATTCGGTTGGGTTTGGCATGTGGCCCGACAAGATCGTCTCGGGCTATCATTCGCGCCATGTCAGACGACGCCTTTTCCCTCTACGACCTGCGCGTGGACGTCATCGCGACCGAGCGTCCGATGATCTGCAACCACAAGGCCGGCGACTGGTTCGCGCTGGTTGGCGAGAATCTGCACTTCCCGCCAGGTCAGTCGTTTCCGCTGTATCCGCTGGCCGCGCTGTTGCCACTGCTGCCGGCCAAACAGCGACCCACGCACCCCAATGACTGGATGACCACCGACACCGACATCGCCTGCCCCGATCCGCATTGCGGCGCCCGTTTTCGCATCACGCGCACCGGAATGAGCACTTTTCGGCACGCCGACGTCACCGCCGTACCGCTGCCATCCACCGGCGACGCGACCCGGTGAGCGTACCAACCGTATCGCTCGCGCCTGACTACGCTATCCCGCGCCTGATCAAGGGCGGGTGGCAACTGGCCGGCGGACATGGTACGGTCGATCGCGACGGCGCCATCGCCGACATGATGGCATTCGCCAATGCCGGCATCACGGCGTTCGACTGCGCCGATATTTACACCGGCGTCGAAGCGCTTATCGGCGACTTCCTGAACGCCTGGCGTTCGATGCATGGCGTGTCGGCGGCGCCCATTCGCGTGCACACCAAATGCGTGCCCGATCTATCCGCATTGCCCACGCTGCGTCGGGCCGACATCGAGCACCTGATCGATCGGTCGCGACAACGGTTGGGCGTCGAGACGCTGGATCTCGTGCAGCTGCACTGGTGGGACTACGACGTGCCCGGCGTCGAGCAGGCGGCGTTGCACCTTGCCGCCCTGCAGCGCGACGGCAAAATCCGCCACATCGGCGTGACCAACATGGACACCCCGCACCTGCGCGCCCTGCTCGATGCGGGCGTGCCTGTGGTGTCAAATCAAGTGCAGTGCTCACTGCTGGACCGGCGCGCGCTTGGCGACATGGCCACCCTGTGCGCAGAACGCGGAGTGGCGCTGCTGGCCTACGGCGCGCTGGCCGGTGGCTTGTTTCATGAACGCTGGCTGGGTGTCGCGAAGCCGGAACCGCCATTCGAGAATCGTTCGCTGGTGAAATACACCCTCATCGTTGACGAATTTGGCGGGTGGGATGCGTTTCAGGCGCTGCTGCGCGCGCTGCGTGACATTGCACGCGCGCACGATACCACGATTGGCGCCGTGGCCATTCGCTGTGTGCTGGACGAGCCGGCAGTAGCCGCGGCCATTGTCGGCGCCCGACACGCACGGCATCTGCCGGACACGCTGGCCGCACTCGAGCTGCACTTGCGCCATGAGGAACGCGGCGCACTGCACGCGCTGCTGGAACATGCCAGCGGACCGTCGGGTGATGTGTATGCGCTGGAACGCACCAAAGGCGGCCGCCATGCGGCGATCATGCGCTACAACCTGAACACCGCGTGACGGTCGTGCCTTTCAATCTGTACGATCTCACGCGTGAGCAGCTCCGCGCGCAGCTGGTGCACTGGGATCTCAATCCGGTGCACGTGGCGCGACTCTGGAACTACCTCTACATCGAGCACGTCGCCTCACTCGAGGCTATGTCCGAGCTGCCACCCAAGCTCCGCGCGCGACTCGACGCCCACACCACCCTCGGCGCCCTGCCCACAGCGCTCGAAACCGATTCGTCCGACGGCTTCACGCGGAAGTACCTGCTGGCACTCCACGACAATCAGCGCATCGAAACGGTGCTCATGCGCTACGCGGGGCGCGTGACGGCCTGCGTCAGTTCGCAGGTGGGGTGCGCCATGGGGTGCGTGTTCTGCGCCACGGGTCAGATGGGCTACACGCGCCACCTTACTGCGGGCGAGATCGTCGCCCAGGCGGTTCACGTGGCCCGCGCCGTGCAACACGCCGCGCGGTCCGGTCCATCGGCGCGCCTGCGCAATGTGGTGTTGATGGGCATGGGCGAGCCGCTGCACAACTACGACGCCGTCATGCACGCCATCGACATCCTGCGCGACAACAGCGGCCTGTCACTCGGCGCCGATCGCATCACCCTCAGCACAGTGGGTGTCGTGCCGGGCATTTTGCGACTGGCGCAGGAGAATCGCGCACTCCGTCTGGCCGTGTCGCTGCACGCCGCCACCCAAGAGGAGCGCGCCGCGCTGGTGCCCGTGGCACGCAAGTGGCCGCTGGATGAATTGATGGCCGCCTGCCGCACCTACAGCGAAACCACCGGGCGTCGCATCTTCTACGAGTGGACGCTGATTGACGGACAAAACGATTCGCCGGCGCACGCCCGTGCCGTTGGCGAACTGCTGCGCGGCTTGAACGCGCAGGTCAATCTCATTCCGCTCAACCCCACCGCCGGGTATGCCGGCGCGCCAACGCACCACGCCGCGGCGCGTGCGTTTCAGGTGGTACTGGCCGAGGAGTTCACGTTGCCCAGTACCGTCCGGCAGCGACGGGGGATTGATATCGCGGCCGGGTGCGGGCAACTCGCGGTGATCGAGCGCGGATAGCGCTCGCGGTCGTGTTGGCTACGGCGCCGGTCGTCGGTACAACCCCACCAGCACGCCCTTGCCGCGAATGTGCGTCGCCATCGCTGCCATCACCGCGCTCCGTGTTGCCGGCGGCGACGCACCAACGGCCGGCACATTCAGCATCACGTCCAGCGCATACAGCTCGAACACGTAGTGATGCGCCGGGCCGCTGGCCGGCGCCGCCGGACCACGATAGTACGGTCCCGTGCCACTGATCTGCCGCAGGGTCATCCCAGTGGGCGTGCCCTGCGGAATGCCCTCGGCCAGTGACGTCGCACTGCCGGGAATATTCCACACCATCCAGTGCAGCAGGTCGTCGGTGCCATCACCAATCGCCGCATCGGCGTCGTGTACCATCAGCACGAAACTCTGCGTCGAGTCGGGCGCACCACTCCAGGCCAGTGGCGGCGATACGTCGCGTCCGGTTTGTGCATGCTTCGCCGGGATCTGTGCGCCGTCGGCAAACGCCGTCGAGGTCAGCGTCATCACGCGCACCCCGCCACGTCCCCGGCCAGCGGCCGCGCGGGCCGGTGGCTGCACCGCTGGCGTGGGTGATGTCGGCGGCGTCTGCGCGTGCGTCGCGTCGACACTCACCCCGCTCAGCACCGCGATCGCCATGGCCACGCGCATCAGCCTCATACTCGGCGCGCGCCTCACTTGAACGACGCCGGCTGCAGCTTCCGCCACGCGTCATACCGCATGCGCAGCGTCTTCACCGGATTCAGATTCTCGCCCGGCTTGATCACGTTCGGGCCACCCTGATCGGGCTGCGTCACCGTGAGGTACATCGCGTACTTGCCGTTGTTGTGCGAGTCGCCGTTGGTGTCGGTCTTGTCGGCCATCAAAATGTACGACACATGCGACGTCTTGCCTTCGCACGGAATGAGCGGCTTGGATCCGTCAGCCGGTAGCGGCGGGCAGGTGCAGCGACTGTCTCCACCGTATGCATCGGCCGTTTCCAGCGCCGCCATCACGCGATCGGTGAGCGCGCCCTTGGTATACAGAAACGCCCGCACGGCATTGGGGATGACCTCACCGGGCCGCAGGATGTTTCCCTGAATGGAGTAGTAAATCTGCGTGCCCGGCACCCGACCCTGAATGTCCTGCGACACGTAGCCGTTGGTGAGCCCGGAGTGACCGGCGCTCCGTCCCTGCAAATCGAGAATGCCGAATTGCCTCGTCTGGAAAGCGGGATCGGCCGACAACATCTCGATGATGCGCGCCGGATCGGTGCCCTTCTGCAGTTCGGCGTACACCAGCATCTGGTTGGCGTGCGTGCCGTCCACACCCGCCTGACAGGCCGCCACCCCCTTGCCGGGCACGACCACCGCTTGAATGCCCATCAGGAAGGCATCGTTGTTGTTTACGCAGGTGGCCGACGCGATGACCACCCGACCGGTGGCCATGTCGATGGCGATGACCGACCAGGTGGCGTGGGCGGCACTGGGGAAGGCGACGAGCAGCGCAAGGAGCGTCGCGGCGCGACGGAGGGCGCGGAGCAGAGACAGGTGTGTCATGTGGCAAACGTGCTTCCGTAGACGGCGAACTGGCAAGAGCCTGCGCGGGCGCAGCGAGGTCGGCGAGGTAGTCGAAAGCCATGGCAGGCTGCATCTTCCCCGGGTGCCGGAGCGCCTCCACCGCCCTCACGCCCCGGCCCCGACCCCCTCCGAGATTCACATGCAGCAACTGGTCTCTTCCCGTCGCCGACTCGCTCGGCACGTTGGCGTCTCGCTCCTGCTGAGCGGCGCGGCCCTGCCGACCCTCATGCTCAACGCGCTGCACGCCCAGAGCGCCATCTCGACGGCCAAGCCGGGACGCAATCCCAGCCAGCCCATCGACGAGGCGTACACGAAGAAGATCAAGGAGTACACCACCGAACCCTTCTTTTTGTCATCGCTGGTGGACTACATGCCGGCCGCCAAGGGCATCCCCACGCCCACGGCCGTGTTGGGCGACATCGCTGGCGCCCCCAACAAGCTGCCGTACTCCAAAGAGGTGTACGCCTACATGCGCCTGTTGGCCAAGGCGTCGCCGCGAGTACGTGTGTATTCCATTGGCACCACCGAGGAAGGCCGCGAGATGATTGCCGTGGCCGTGGCGTCGGAAGCGCTGCTGGCCAAGATGGATGCGAACAAGGCCAACCTCGCCAAGCTGGCCGACCCGCGCACCATCCAGATGAATGACAAGGTCGCCGACGACATCGCGCACAACGCGGCGCCCGTCTACTACATCACCGGCACCATCCACTCCACCGAGGCCGGTGCTCCTACCGCGCTCATGGAACTGGCCTATCGTCTGGCGGTGGACGAAAGCCAGTACGTGAAGAACATCCGCGACCACGTGATCACCCTCATCACGCCCATTGTGGAAGTGGACGGTCGCGATCGTGTGGTGGACGTGTTCAACTGGAAGATGGCGCACCCCGGACAGACGCCGCCCAACGTCATTTACTGGGGCAAGTACGTGGCGCACGACAACAATCGCGACGCCATGGGCATGACGCTCAAGCTCTCGCAGAACGTGCTCAACACCTACATCGGCTGGAAGGCACAGGTGTTGCACGATCTGCATGAGTCGGGATCGTTTTTGTACGACAACACCATTGGTGACGGTCCGTACAACGCGTGGGTCGATCCGCTGCTCACCAACGAGTGGCAGTTGATTGGCTGGAACAACGTGCAGGAGATGACGCGACTGGGCATGCCCGGCGTATTCCCCTTCGGTGGTTTCGACACGTGGTCGCCCGGGTACCTGATGTTCATGGCCGCCACGCACAACGGCATCAGTCGCCTGTACGAAACATTCGGCAACGGCGGCACCGCGGAAACCGTCGAGCGCCAACTGTCGGCCAACGAAACGGCGCGTACCTGGTATCGCCAGAACCCGCCCATTACCGGGCGCTTCAATTGGTCGCTGCGCAACAACAACAACTACGAAATGACGGGGTTGCTGGTCTCGCTCAGCTACACCGCCAACACGCGCGTGCAGATGCTGCGCAACTTCTATGAGAAGTCCAAGCGTTCGGTGCTGAAGGCCAAAACCGAAGGCCCGGCCGCGTATGTGTTGCCGGCCAGCGACACGCGCTTGGGTGCGCAGGCCGAATTGATTCGCGTGCTGCAGATGCAGGGCGTGGAGATTTCGCGGGCGACCGCCGAGTTCAGTGTCACCATGCCCGTGCGTCGCGCGGCGGCGGCGGGCGGTGGTGGTCGAGGGGGACGTGGCGGCGGTGCGGGTGCCAACGCTCCAGCGACGGATAGCGCTCGTACTGCCGCACCGACCACGGAAACGCGTCGCTTCCCAGCCGGTTCGTATATCGTGCGCATGGACCAGCCGTACTCGCGCATTGCCGACGCGTTGCTGGACTATCAGTACTGGAGCCCCAACGATCCACAAAAGAATCCGTACGACGATACCGGATGGACATTCCCGGAAGGATTCGGCGTGCAGGCCGTTCGCGTGGTGGACACGATGGCGCTCAAGGCACCCATGACGGCCATCACCACAACGGTGACGTCGGCGGGTGGTGTGAGTGGTGACGGCAGCGTGTTCGCCATCAATCACAACGCCGACAACGCGCTCATCACGCTGCGTTACCGACTCAAGGATGCCGACTTCCAGGCCGCGGAAGAATCGTTCGAGTCGGGCGGCAAGCGTTTCAACCGCGGGTCGTTCATTGTGCGCGGCGTGGCCCGCGAAGCGCTCGACAAAGCCACGCGCGAGTTGGGACTGAGTGCCACCGCACTCGCCTCGGCGCCCACCGTGAAGATGCATCCGTTGCGCGCGGCACGGGTGGCCATGGTGCATGCCTGGACCAGCACGCAAACCGAGGGTTGGTGGCGGTTTGCGTTTGATTCCTACAGCATTCCGTACGACTACATCAGCTTTCAGGACATTCCCAAAATTGCCGACGTGCGCGCCAAGTACGACGTGCTGATCATGGCGCCCGGCAGCGGCAATCCGTTGGGCATCATTCAGGGGATGCCCCAGTGGCGCAACGCCATTCCGTGGAAGAACACGCCCGAAACACCAAACATCGGCACGTATGCGCAAACCGACGACATGCGTCCGGGGTTGGGTTGGGACGGTCTGGCCAAGGTGCAGGCGTTCGTGCGCGACGGCGGCGTACTCATCACCGCGGAAAGCTCCACCGACTTTGCCATTCAGTTCGGCCTGGCCAACGGCGTGAGTTCCACCACCCCTACCACGCGTGTGGTAACGGGCACGCTGCTGCGCACGCGACTCGCCGATGAAACCAGTCCGCTGGTGTATGGCGTGATCGACAACCTCGCCGTGATGAGCAGCGATGGTTTGGCGTTCGGCGTCACCAACGCGCGCGGTGGTCGTGGCGGTGGCGGTGGGGGTGGCGGTCGCGGCGGCGACGGCGGTGCGCGTCCCACCGGGCGTGGTACACCCGAAGACGGCGACGTAGTGCAGGGACGGTCGCCCAATGTGGTTGGCCACGCCGACACCTTGCCCACGCCGCCCACGGTGCTGCCATGGCAGGTGGCGGTGCCCACGCTGGACCAGATGCGTAACCCGCTCAACATCATTCCACCCGATCAGCGCCCGCGTGTGCCGCTGCGCTTTGCAGATCAAGGGCAGTTGCTGGTGTCAGGACTACTGGACGGTGGCGGCACCATTGCCCAACGACCGGTGGTGGTGGACGCGCCGTACGACAAGGGCCACGTGGTGTTGTTCGCCAACAACCCGGTGTATCGCGGCACCACGGTAGGGTCGTACTTCCTGGTGTTCAACGCCATTCTCAACTTCGACAACTTGAATGCGGGGCGGGTGAACGCGGCGCGGTGACGGCGTTGGAGTGCGGGAGTGTGGCGGGGGAATTCCGTCACACTCGGCGGGTCGACGTGGGACTTGGTATCGGGCCCATGATCGGCGGGATGCGCGCGCGTTACATTGGCGATGTAACGCGCGCGCTGTTGAGACTTTGGCAATGGGAAACCGCGGGCAAACGACTGTGGGAATGGGACTTGCGGGATTTGCCGGTGGACGCGACTGTGGTGGGGAGTACGCGCGTTACGTAGATGTGGGTGCGCTTAAATGGGCAAACGAATACACGTTAGGAAGACTCAGATCTTAAACGCACAATCAGAAATGAGATTTGCAAGCCTTGCCTCCTTCGGAGCTCTGTTACTGTACGCGTGTCAAGGCAAGAGCGATATTTCGTCGCGAACCGGAGCACCCTCAGATTCGCTCTCGATTGACTCGTTGCGTTGCGTAACGGAAGGGCCGGCAAAAAACATGCGCCCTCTACGAGGTGAGCGTTTACGAGCTGATCGCAAAGCCAATTGAGTATCATGGAAAGCGGTAAGAGTACTTGGATTTGCCCACTTTGAGTTCGAAGGGAACGGTTTGTATGCCCGCCACGCGAGGACTACGAACACCGACTCAATCGAAATGGACTCTGGCTTGTTCAGCCTCTCGGAACGCCCGACTCTGTGCAAAATAAGTACGTGTTGGTAGAAGGCACTTTCAACGCGCGAATGAAAGGCCACTTTGGGATGTGGAGCGGCTCACTACTGAAAGTCACGCGACTCGACGTGATGGGTAGGCTACACATCCCGCCGTTGGACTCGATACCGGAAATTGATCTCTCAAAACCGCCGCAGTAATCTCCAGCTTCCTAACATTCGCTTGCAGTTGACAGCCGATCTGTTGAGGGCGCGCTGCGCGCGCTTTATTTGTTCGGCTGCAACTGAAGCACATCGTTAGACCGCGAAACTGAGTTCGAACCTTCTGAATATTGGCGAATATCGTGACGACCACTGCTGCGAAGTCCGTCCCGATCGCGATCCGTGAGTTTGGAACGTTTCTTGTGGTCGCGATCGTGTTGCTGTCCGCGCCCGCCGCTATCTCGCTCTATCTACACGACCATGTTGCCTTCGCCGTGTCGATCGGGGCGATCATGATCGCGGCCGCGTTGCCATTCTCGTCGATCCAGGTGCTCGCCAGCGACGGCCGTCTTCGCGTCAAACTCGGCGGCTTCTTCACAGTGCGGAACGTCGCGCTGACAGATATCGCTAGCATACAGCGGATTCGACCGCCGGTCTTGGCGGGACTCGGGATTCGCTGGTTACCGCAGGGGACGCTCTACACCGTCACCCTGGGCGACGCGGTCGAGTTTCAGCTGCGCGACGGGTCACGCTTCTTTGTCGGTTCGGACACGCCTGATGCGATGTGTACGCAACTCAATACGGTCATCACCGCGGACGCAGGACACTAACGGCCCGTCCCTCGCCTTGAACAGTCGGGATGATGGGTAACACTTTTGTCCGGCAACATAGGTAACGCTTTCGAGCGGGCTACCCACGAATGATGTATACCCCAAACGTCAGGCAATCCCCCCAAAGACACCCGATAGGAATGACAAAGATTGCGCGAGCAACCGCAGTCACCGCAGGGCTTTTTCTGGGTGGGGCCGGCCTCGGTGGGTACTTCGGCGTGGCGGCTCTCGGAATCGTGACGTTCTTCATCGACCCGCTGGGCCTGCGTCCGTACTCCGGGGACGCGGAAGTGCTGGCCGGTATCGTTGGTTCGGTCGTGGGCGGCCTTCTCGGCCCGCTCGTCGTGTGGACCGCTCCGCGGGAGGTGCCCGTATGGCGAACGTTCGCGCATACTGCAGGCGGTGCAATTGTCGGAGGGATCGCTTTCTTTTGGTGGAACGAGAATCCCTCACATAGCCTCGATGGTGCCCTGCTCGGAGTGGCCGCTGGGGCGCTTGTGCTTCGTCTCCGCATACGAACGCGGCCCGATGCGCGCTGACCGCCCCCATCAACTTTCGCCAGCGTTTCCATGACTCCCGCCCCTAGCCCGAGTGCCGTTCTCTTCGTCTCCGACGGACTTCTATCGAGGTGTCTTCGCCATGGAACGCATCGATGGTGATGCCGACCATGAGGTCCTGCAGCTCCAGGGATTTCAACTGGTCGTTCACCGCCTGCGCGGAGAGCCGGATCCGTCCAAGGACGCGGAAGGAAAGGTCATCGTTCGCGAGGACTCTTACGTAGAACACCCGAAAGGCACCCGCCGGCAGGTTGGCGGTCGCGAGCCCTTCGCCCCGCTGCCGCGACTCGCGGGTCTCCCGCTGTTCGGGCCCGGTGTCGAGCGGGAGCGATGGGCAGCCCTGGCCAAGACGCTCTTGCTACTTCGGGTATCAGCAGCGACGCCTGGAAGTTGAACGTGTACAGCGCGATGCCAGTGCTGTAGCGGAATTTCCAGACAAACGTGCCTTGCAGGTTCGGTCCGTTCATCGTCGCGGTAATCGTGCCGCCAGGAATGGTGGCGACATCAGGATCGGCAAACGACGGTGCGACCGACAACGATGGTACCCGCGCCGAGCGGTGCAATCGTGAGTGTCTGGATGAAGTCCGGGTCGGGGCAGTTGTTCCCCAACGGCGCGCGGAACGAATTCCCCTTGACGCCGCCGGTGTCCGGGACCTGGCCTGGCAGGTACTGCTGCAACGCGATCGCTCGGCAGTTGTTCGGCCCGTGCAACATGTCGAGGATGCTGTTGGACGGCCGTTGCTGCAGGTCGTTGATGGTGCTGGTCGCGATGCCCAGTCACAGCACGTCGCTCGGCTCGGTGCCGGTGCCGCCTGGTGGCAGGAGCGCCGATGCCAGCGAGACCATATGGTGCCACGCTTTCGCATAGAGGACCGCACTCGAGTCCTGCCTAGTGGCCGCTTCGTGGTCTTTTCCAGCACCGTGCCGTACATCATCGAACGGCCAACGGCGTCGGTCATGAAGCGCGAAAACGCTGGGGTGTTGGTGTCCGTACTGTCCGTGACCTTGTCCCCCACGTACTTCCAGCGATACGTCGACCCTTGAACGGCGATGGCCGGGGCGAGCGCGCCCCAGCTGCCGTTGGCATTCTGGTCGGCCCGTCGAAACGCCGCGAGCAGCGTGGGCGAGGCGTGATCTGCGTGGTGCGAAAGCCGTGGTCTTCCGCAGGCGCTGCACCCACCAATTCCGCAGCGTGTCGGCCGCGTACACCGCCGCCGTATCGAGGCAGGCCATACGCACTGTTCAATGTGGGCCTGGGCCACCCTTGCGCGTCGCCGATCGTCTTCGCGGTGACCCGCGCGTACTCCTGTGCAAATGCCGCGTCCTGCACGCGAGCAACCCGTAGTGGACCGGGGCCAGGTGGTCCACGCGATACTGGATGCCGCTGGCTGGTGTCACGAAGGCGGTGACCCAACCGGTGGGCAGCAACTCCATCGTGAAACGGCGCGCCCCGGCGCGTCCGGGATCGACAGTTCCACCACCGCTCCCACCGTCCGATACGCAATGCCGAAGCGCGGTTCACCCCCCGTGGCCACGGCGGTCGTTGAACAGCATGACCGGTTGCGGTTTGTTGCTCGAGAGCAGGAACGCGGCCCCTTGATCTCATTCATACTCTGCAAGGCGAAGGCGGCAGAACTCGCCTTGATCTGGGCGAACGTCGCGTCAGCCAGTCCACCCGTCAGTACAGGTCCGGCACATCCGAATAGGCGACCGACGTCCCAACGGAAGCCGCGCCGATTGCTTTCCGGAATGCCGGGCGCTTCCTGGTACTTCTGGAACAGCGGTCCGTCGGTGCCCTTGCGATTGACGAAATACCAGATCGACGTGCCGATCATCGACACATCGGGATCGACGCCAGGTCGAGAGCGACACGGGGAACGAGGAGATCAACTGGCGCTGAAAGTCCCATTCGTCAGCCGCGGTGCGAAAGCCCGAATCGAAATCGCGCGCCAGCAGTGTGGGATCGATCGCGATGGTGACCAGGATCGATGTGACCGGCGCGGGCAGCGATGTGGTGGCCGAAGCGCGCACTCCGACCGACCGGCGCGATGCCGGGCAAACGCAATGTGGCAGGTACCTTGAATCGTCCAACAGGTCCGGTGACGGCCAGCGCCGGCGAAACTGCGGTGACGCCCGCCGGTAATACAAGGGTCGATGCGGACGAGATGCTGAAGCCGATCGTGCCCGCGCTGCCGAGCGCACCGGGTGGAATGGTCAGTGTGGTCCCATCCAGTGCGGATCCGGGGAGTGTGAGGCGTGACGGTGCCGCCAGTGGTGGGAACGGTCTGGCCCGCGAAAGTTGACCGTTGGCAGCGTGGCCGTGGCGACCAACGAGCGCTGGCAACGTTCCCGCGTGCGCCGTGATGACATTGCGTCCTTCCGCCGTCCCCAGGATCAGTCGCCGGGTGACGCCGTTCCGTCGTTGGCGGTGACCATTGTGGTCGCGGCGGTGAACCATTGCCTGAATCGACGGAGAACGTCACCGTCACCCCGGGCAGGCCGGCGCCGACGCGCGTCTTTCACCGCGACCACCGGCTTGACGGGCAGTGGCTTTCGGGCACCGGCCTGCGCATCACCCGAAACGGTAACCAACGAGGCAGGTGTTCTCGTAGGAGGGGGCGGCGGAGTGATTGGCGTTGGTGAGTCCTCCCCACCGCCACAAGCGGCAAGCAGGACAAGTGCGACGCAAGCTGCAGCCAGGAATGGCGTTGGCCGATGGTGGGTAGCTGAGGACACAGGCTTCTCTTTTGGGGGAACAGCGCTGCGAACAATCCGGCAACGCGGAGCTCCCTGGGGGGAAGCGCGGATGCCTGCATGGATAAAGCGCAGGGCAGCCGCGAGACGGATCATTCAAGGTCCCACCATCAGGAGACAATGCGCGATGACTTCACGACGACACGCGGTCAGGATGCTCGGTTCGCTCGCCGCCGCGCCGTGGCTGGCGGGCACGGCCGGTCGCTACGCAAGTGGTCGCGGCGGCGACGTTCTCGTGCCGGACAGCGGAGCGCAGGACACGCCACCGCTGGCCCCGGGCACGCCGATGTCGCCCGAACGCATGGCCTTGATTGAGGCGTTCAAGCAGCACGCAGCCGACGTCGATGCGGGTTTCGAAGCACGCACGCATACCGGTGCGTGGGCCATGCCGTATCGACTCTTTCAACCGGCGGCCTCCGGTCGGCATCCGTTGGTGATCTACCTGCACGGCAGCGGCGGATTGGGCACGGACAATCAGAAGCAGATGGCCACGGGAAACATCTTTGGGACCCGCGTGTGGGCGCTGCCCGAGCATCAGCGACAGTTTCCGTGTTTCGTGCTCGCCCCGCAAACCGATCGTGGTTGGGCGAATTACGGCGAGCCGGCGCCCGGCGATTCGGTGGCGCGCGTCGTCGACGGTGTGGGGGATGGCGTCGCCACGGCATTGCTCATCATCGACCAACTCCTGTCGGAACTCCCGATCGATGCGCGTCGCGTGTACGTGACCGGACAGTCCATGGGCGGGCTCGGTGTGTGGAACATGTTGGCGCACCGACCGGCCTTCTTTGCGGCAGCGGTCCCGTGTTGTGGGAGCGCGGGGCCCGAGCGGGTGTCGACACTCGCCAACGTGCCAATCTGGAATTTTCACGGTGACGCGGACAAGACCGTGCCGGTGGCCGTCTCGCGCGAGCGAATGGCGGCGCTGCGCGCGGCCGGAGGCCGTCCGCTGCACACCGAGTATGCCGGCGTCGGACACAACGCGTGGGAGTGGGCGTACACGGAACCGGCGCTGTTGCCGTGGATGTTCGCGCGCGTGCGGCGCTGAACATCATTCCTTGCCCGGATTGATTACTCACCCGAGATCCGCGTCTCTGTTACGGTCCCGAGCCCTCACCCAGAGATACGAGAAGCTCGTCCAGCTGATCGAACGTCTCGAACAGTGCATCGGCTGCACCCGTGCCGGCAGCGTCGAGCGCTTCCTTCGATGGATAGCTCTCGCGCAGGACCACCAGCGTCTGGCCGCCCTTTTCCTCGAAGGTCACCGTGGTCACCGATCCGCCCTCGCCACCTTCGTCATTGGTCCACGAGAGGCGCGACGACGGCGTCACGTCGACGTACGTGCCGAAGAACGCGACAGGCTCGGGGCCACCGACGTCGAATTCCAATCGGTACGTGCCTCCGACACGAGCATCCACCTCGCACGACAGCAGGGTCATTCCCATTGACTTAGGCACCCACCAACGCCTGAGCAGCTCGGCCTTGGAAAATGCCTCGAACACGATGTGCGCGGGGCCGTTGATGGTCCGCGTGACAACGACCTCGCGGTCCGACTGCCGTTCCACCGTGGTGCGGTTCTTCTCGGCGGCGGGCTTACCTTCGATTCTTGCGTCCATCGATTCTCTCCTTCCGGTTGAGTTCCTCGACCACGTGGTCCAACTCGTCGAACCGTGCGTCCCAGAGCTGGCGGTGCCTCTCAAGCCATGCCGTCTCTTCCTTCAATCGATGCGTGCCGAGCTTGCAGTTCCGCACGCGCCCGACCTTCTCCGTGGTGACGAGCCCGGCCTGCTCCAGGACGCCGACGTGCTTCATCATGCCCGCGAGGGTGATGTGGAACTTCCGGGCAAGGTCCGTGATCGAAGCGTCTGAACGTCGGAGCTGCTCCAGAACGCCGCGTCGGGTGGCGTCGGAGAGCGCGGCGAACGAGGTATCGAGGCGGACCTGCACATACTTCACCATACGGTAAAGTATATAGCCGCGGCCTCACCGCATGCAAGGAAGGGCCGAGTGAGGGCTCACTCTGGCATCTGGATGGCTGTCGTCGTCGGGTGCGCTGCCCGTCAATTGCTCCACCGAATGTCGGTCCGCACGCCGGTCCAGATCTGCAGCGGGCCGTGAATCAGCTGCACGCCCGCGGATTCGTCACCAAGCCAGACCCGATAGGCGCCGTCGAGGGGAACCGGCTCCTTCGACAGTCGCAGCACGCGTCCGTTGATGGCGATGCCGCAGCGACCATCAGGAAGGATCTGCACCCGCAGCGTCCACCAGTCGCCGGTTCGCAGCGCAGCGCCTTCCCTGCCAACGTCGATGTTTTCTGGAACGCTGCCAAACAGCGCAATTCGTGTCGCCCCAGCGCCCTTCCTGCGGGAAAATAATGCCGCACATGGAGACGGACGTGCCAACTGTTGGCGGAGCGCTTCTGCTGGTCAGCCCGCTCGAAAGTCGACGGATCGAGGCCGGCCAGGAACATGACCTTCAATCGCTGATGTTGCGCGAGCGTCAGCGGCGTGCTGATGCGCACCTCCAGTCCGAGGCCATCCCGCGCCGAGAGCGCATCACGCGAGATCGCCATGCTCGGGTAGACGCCATCCCCTCGGCTCCACAAGCCACGAATTCCCTGGGGGCCGGTGGACACCAGTGGAGTCAGATCGCCCCATGGTAGCCAACGGCGTCGCCAGTCACCCTCCCACCGTTCATCAAGAACGTTGATGGGCGCCTTGCCCAACCACTTTGATGCGCTTGGTGGCCTTGCGCCAGTCGGCGAGCGTGGCGGTAACCGCCACCTCACCCGGCGCGCGGACACGCACTTCACCGGTGGAGTCGATGATGGCGACCATCGTGTCGCTCGAGCTCCATACGACCGGCGCGCGAATCGGTATCTCGGAGCCTGTGGCGCTCAATGCTTTCACCGACAGTCGCGTCCCAATGCCGGGCAGGACCGTTGTCACCGAGTCGCTGAACTCCAGATGGTCGATCAACCACGAACGATCCGGCATCCCCTCCCACCAGCGCAGCGCGTCAGGCGCGTGGCCAGCTCCGGCGACCGGCCGTGCCTTGCCGGGGCGTCCAGCGGCAGGACCATGTCGCGCAAGCCGACCATGCCATCCAGCCGGGCCGACCCGGCGACCCAACGCCGGTCGGGACTGTGGTGAGGGCGAGTTCATCGAGGCCGGTCCAGCCGAGCAACGTGGCGATCGGCTGCCCGCCGATCAGGCGACACTCGGGCTCATGCTGTCCGTCGATCGTGGTAATGCAGAGCTGCGGGGGATCGACCATCGAGCCCCGGATGAAGGCGACCCGGGTTCCGTCGGGAGAGACTTGGGGATCGATGTCTTGCGCCGGGCCACGGGTGATCTGTCGCGCGGCCCCAGTGGCCGTGTCGAAGACGGCAATGTCGTAGTTCCCATCCGTGGCCGGAGACCAGCGCATGGTCTGTCCGACAAGCGCCGAGCCGTCGGGAAGCCAGCCCAGCACGAGATCGTCGCGCGACTGTGATGTGAGCCGGCGAGTGCCGGCCGGTGTGCGAATCCAGATGTCGAGCGTCGTGCTGTCGCCCGGAGTCCTTGATCCACGCCACCGACTTCCCGTCCGGTGAGATGGCGGGGGGAAGATCGGCGTAGGTGCGTGCCGCGTCAGCCATCGCGCTCGTCGTTGGCACAGGGACCACCGGCGCGCTGGTGCTGCTCCATTCCGATGGTCGCACCAGCACTGCGCTGGTGGCGCCGGTGGAATCCATGTAGACCAAGTGCTGGAGTGTGGCCTCGTCACTCCTGCCGGACCGGGCGGCCATGAGGACCAGCAACGCGACCGACATCGTCAGGGCAGATGCGGCGACCTGGCGCGACGTGGACCAGAGTCCGACACGCCACGGGAGGGGCAGGCTCGGACGAGCACCGACACGCGAGACGAATGCGCTTCCTCGTCGATCAGTTCTGCGGCAATCTCCGAGAAGGCCCGTCGGTCGCCCCGTTCACGGGCCGCGCGCGCAAAGCGACGGTGCAGCTGCTGCACCGTGCTGTCGTCGCCGGCGATCAGAAAATGGCGTGCCGCCCGCAGCAGGGTATCGGCATCCGCGACGTCCGTGCCCGCGTGGTATTCGCCGATGGAGCGGTGGGCCGCACGCTGCTGCTCGACGGTCAGCGCCGCTCGAGACGCTGCGGCGATTTCGTCGTGCGCGGTGCTCCATCGTCCCCCGGCGTTGGTGACCAACCCCTGATGCTCGAGTGGAGCGAGGTGATCGGCAATCTCCGCCGGAGAAAATCCGGCGGCCAGCGCGAGCGATTCGCTGTCGATCGACGTGCCAGCCGTGGAGAGCAGCGCGAGCAGCCATAGCTGCGCCGGTGGCAGCGCCCGCACCCGCTCGCGGAGCGCTTCGCCCGCCTGGAGGAGCGACTGCAGCCACTCCTGCGCCGAGGCAGCGCCACTCATTGTGGTCGAGCGTGAGCACACCCCTGATCGATGGCGAAACGGAGGGGTTTCCATGACGAGCAGGGCGAGCCCCGGTCGCCTGTTGCAGGCCGGCGATGAAGTGAGCGCTCCATGGTTCCTGTTCCGGCAACGATCCGAGGGCCGACACCAGGCTGGAGATCTGTTCGCGGCTCAGTGCCGCGAGCCGCAACGTGACGCATCCCTCTGCCGCCGGAATTCGTTCAGGGCGGGCGGCGGTAAGGCACAGCAGATGCGCCGTGTCGAATCGACTGAACAGCCCTTCGAGGATGCGATAGGACAGCCGGTCGATCCAGTGTAAGTCGTCGATGGCGAGGACGAATGGCTGTTCGTGCGCGACGGACTGCACCAGGTCCGCCATCGCGTGGAGGCGACGGCGTAGCGCTTCTTCTCCCTGCGCGGTGTCGGCGAGGGCGGCAAATTGTGAGGAGAGTGCAGGGTTGAGGGCGACGAGCGTCGCTGCGGACGAGGGCGCCACTCCGGCCGAACCCGGCAGGGTGGCGATCGCCCAGGCCAGATCCGCGGCGAACGCATAGGGCACCTCGCGATCCCCTGGCGTCCCCTGCACGCGCACCACCCGCGCGCCGGAGGCGGCCAGCCGACTGCAGGCATCGCGCAGCAGGCGTGACTTGCCGAATCCGGCGGGTGCGGTGAGGTGGAGATGTCGTGCCCGTCCGTTCCGACATCCCTCCCATGCCGACGTGATCGTCGAGAATTCCCGCTCGCGGCCGGTCAGCTCGGCGATCAGTTCGCTGCCATTGGCGCCGCCTTCCCGGCTCGGCGCGAGCCCCCGCGCCCGAGCCAAGAGGAGTCGGGTCGACGATTCCAGGGCAATCTCCTCACGTTCGGCCCACCCCTCGAGTGCCTTCGCTTCGACGGCCGCCGCGACGAGGTCCTGCCCCGCGACCGTCGTTTCCAATACCAGCCGCCATGCCCTTTCGTTTTCAGGGACGAGCTCCCGAATGCGACGCGCCAGTCGCTGTGCCTCCTTGAAGTGCGATTCGTTCAGCAGTCGTCGCACCAGGATGTCGGCGCTCCGGAGAAACGCCGTCTGCAGGCGGTCGCGCTCGAGGTCGGCCCAGTGTTCGAACGATGCCCCACCCGGCACACCGAAGGCGGGGAGGAAGTTGCCCCCGTAGAGGGCCACCGCGGTCTGGGGGTCGCCCCGCTCCAGTTCACGGAGGAAGCGGTCGCGATCGGTATCGATCGCCCCGGTGAGAGTTAGTTCTTCGGTGCCGGTAAGCGCTTCCTCACCGAGGAGCCGGCGGAGATGGAAAAGCGTCTGCCTCAGGGCGCGCCGGGCCCGCTCGGGATCGAGGTCGGCCCAAAGGAGGTCGAGGAGGAACTCCCTGGACGTCCGCCGTCCAGGGGTAAGTGCCAGGTAGACCAGGAGGGCAAACGGCTTGCCTGGGCCGAGGAGTGGCAGGGGCGCGTCTTCATGGTAGACCCCGGCATCGCCGAGCGTCCGCAGGGTCAGCGGTGTGAAGGACGTCGACGGTGAAGGCGCCATAGAGCCCATTTGAGAACTGTCGGGTGTTTGCTGCGGCGAATGTGCCCCCGTTTCGACCCGCTGACGAGAGCCCGCCACGGCCCGCTCCAAGTACCTCTAGCCGTTCGGCTCCAACCGGCGATAGAGCACACCGTCGATCGTGATCGTCGTCGCGGAGTTGATAGTGAACGGAATCGCCGCCCCATTTCGCGCCGAGAATCCGGCAGTGCCGTTCAAGTCCAGCGCGGGCGCGCCATCGGGGCGACAAGCGGCGGCGAAAGACACCGTGAACGACGAGCCTGACACCGTGTAGCAGCCGCGCTCGATACTCGCCGTGCCACCGGTGCTGGGCGAGTCCTGCGCTTCCGCGAACATGAACGTGCCGTCGGCCTCGAACACGATGACACCACCGTCCGTGCCATCGGCGCGCGAGAATGCGCCGACCAGCGTGGCCGGATTCGAGCTCACCGCGTTCAGCGTGAACGTAATGTTATCGGGCAGGCTTAGCACCGTGAGCGCACCGCCGACACGAAGGATGCGGGCTTGCAGTCCGCTCGGCGTGACCGTGGCGTCCCAAATTCCGCAGTTGCCGTCCGTATCCTGGAATGCGTTGAAGATCGACAGCGAGTCGTTCTGGAAGCGTTTGTACCCACCGTACTCGACGCCGTTGCCGTTGTTCGAACACGACGGATCGTTGCTGTGATCGACAAACGTGTACGTGCCGTCGGCCCACAATGTGAGGTAGCTCTTGAGGCCGTTGATGGCGATGGCGTACGTGCCCTCCAGGTTGCTGCGCGCGGGCTTCAAGAAGCACTGCACCGTGGTGCTCGTCGCGTTGGCGGTGGTGACGCGTCCCTTGGCGTTGCGCAGGAGGCACGTTGAAAGCGGCGACGTCGCGGGGCTCGATACCACGATGACGTAGTTGGAATTGGCCGAGAGCGCGGTGGGGAAGGTCCAATCCAATGCGCCACCCCCCGGCGGCGGCGTCAGCGCCAATGGCTCCCCCGCGTTCAAGCGCAACGTGAGGCCAGTTGCCGACAGGCTGATCGCGCGGCCCCCCACGGTAAGTCCGCTGGAGATGCATGTCACGCTCGCGGCAGTGACATCGCCGCCCGCGATCGTGCCGTTCCCATTGTTCACGACGCATTGCTGGCCCGTCGGTTGCGAGGCGACGGTGATCGCGAACTGCGTGCCGCTCCTGAGCGCCGGAAATTCGAAGGTGGTCGCGCCCGCGGCGATCGCGATGGGGGTGCCACCGCTCAATGCCAGGGTCAGTCCCGTGCCCGTCAGGCCGCTGATGGTGCCGCGAATCCCAAACGACTGCGTGACGCAGGTCAGCGTCGCCGTTGACGTGTTCGCCGAGAGCGTGCCCGAGCTATTCGTGAGGGTGCACAGCTGCGTTGGGCTCGACGGCTGCGCTTTCACCGCGATCGCGTAGTTCGTGCCTTTCTTCAGCGTCCACTGGAACGTGGGCTGGTTCGGCGGGAGCGCTATATCGCTCGCGCCGTTGACCGTGAGCACCGTCCCGGTGCCCTGCAGCCCCACGATCGTGCCGCTCAACGTCATATCGCTGGCGGACGGAGTCGTGTCATCGCCGTTTGAGGTCGGATCGGACTTCGATGCACACGCTGCGAGGAGCGGAAGCGCCAGAAACATCCGAAGCCTGAGAGCTGTCACGGAACGAGGCATGTTGAGCGAGGAGAGAGAGAAGGTGAGTCCGACATCGACAAGCCAACGAAGGATTTCGCCGTTACGGACTCGTTATTTCGCCCTCATTTCGCAAAAAGCGCCCACGACACCATGCGCGATCGCCGGGGGGAGCAATGCCGGCGGGGACCGATCAGACGCTCCGGTGGGACTGCCATCCACGCCAAGGCCTCCGCGTGGTGGCCGGGGCTGTGCTCAGAGCCTGCGGTTCAAGCCCACAGGGATCACTGCTTACGCACCCAGCGGAAACCGGCGCCCAGTGTACTCAGCGCCACCGCCCTGCCGCGCTGGCTGCCCAGAAACGTGCGCGTAAAGAACAAGGTGGGCGTGGGGCCGTGCAGGCGTGGAGACGCGAAATCCACGCGGACAGTCGTGCCGATGCGCGCCCCCTGCCCTTCCACCTGATACAGCGTGGGTCCGACCATCGTGCGCAGTATCCTCGAGCGGATATCAAACGCGCTGCCGGCCAGCACCCCGATCCGCTCGTTGAAGGGTCCGTTCTGGCAACCGTCCTCGCCCGTCGCGCGCACACATGACGCGGTGTTGCCAAGGCCTATCGGCGTGGCGCGCAGACCGGCGATCCATGCCCGCTTGGACGCTCGCTTGAGCGGCGCGGTGACCACCAACGACACCGCAAACAGTGGGGCGTTGGCCTGTGTCGTGCTTGAGGTGATGGAACCGCCCTCCACGTCGCCGGTGAGCAGGTCAGTGGTGGTGTAAAATCCCATGTTCACCCCCGGTCGACGCTGGCCCGAGAGCAGAGAGGGCAAGGCGACCGTCAGCGTGAGGCACACCGCGCGAAAGGCCGCCGAGAGGCCACCACTGCCGAAGAGTCGACCGATCACTACCAGCACAGCGCGCGACCATCCGTGGCAATTCCGCACACCCTGCCTGAACCAAACACGTCGGTGAACTTGACACCCTTGGCGATTTGCACTGGCGAGTAGGCCTTCGCGCCGAGCCGGGTCGATATCGCTGCTGGGGGAAAGGCACCCCAGCAATACAGGTCGCCACCTACCGTCACTCCGCACGCAAACGAGCGAGATAACGCCTCGACCTTCGCAAAGCTCATATTGCCGACGATTCGCCTTGGCTCATAATCGTATTCGTCGCGTTCGGAGCCGTTGCCGAGACTGCCGGAGGTGTTCGATCCCCAACACACCACAGCGTGGTCCATGGCCAGCCCGCAGAGGAACAAGTCGCCGTGCGACACCGTCCTGAAGCGTTCCGGAGTTTGCACCGGCAGCATGGTTTGGGTTTGGGACGGCTGCCCCACCAGCACGGTGTGGTGACGCACTCCGTAAAAGCCCACACAGTAGGCCGAGTTATCGAGGGCGATGGTGCACGAGGTAGCGTTGTGTGTGCTGACACTCAGCGTCTTTCCAACGCCGACGACCGGCGTGGGAATCGAATCGTCAAGGTGGTTGGTCTCGCGTCCCAGTTGGTATAAATCGCTGTGCCCCCAGCAATACGTGAGGCTGTCGGCTCTTGAAATTCCGCACGTCTGCGAGTGCCCTCCGTGCGCAAACGACGAAAACCGGAGTGCCGTCTTGACGGCGACCGGACCACTATCCATCACAAGCGCCGCCTGAGTGGCCATGAGATAGTGTACGTTTCTCCCCCAACAATAGATGGCCCCGGCTGTGGAGAGTGCGCAGTCCGCCCATAAACTGGTCTGGACGTCCGTGAATTGCATGCCGGCACCACCCGGTGCCCGCACCAACAGCGGCGCCGCGGGGGCGGCGGCGGGGGGGCCCGGCGGACACGCCGCCATTCACGGCCTGCGCCAGACCTTTCACCACCGTGTCCACCCGCTGCCTCGGACACCGCCGTCTGCGCGCCGCGGGGCCCCCCGGGCGGGGGGGGGTCGCGCCTGTGCGCTTCACGGATATCGTGGCGGCCCCAACCCCGACGGCAAGCACATTCCCCACGGAATCGACCACGAGCACCGACGTGTCGGATGAACTCCAGGTGCGCGTTACTGGCGTTCCCGACATGTCGGCGGAATCCTGAATCGACAACGCGGTCGCCCGACCGTAAAACAACAAACGGGGGGTGTGGTGGTGGGGGGGGGGCCCCCCGTTGGTGGGGGGGGGGGGGGGGGGGGGGGGGGGGGGGGGGGGGGGGGGGGGGGGGGGGGGGGGGGCCGGACAAAAACGAAAGAAGAGGGGGGGGGAGGGGGGGGGGGGGGGCCCCGGGGGGGGGGGGGGGTGGCAGTGTATCTTGGCGGCGGCCGATCAGGGAGAGATCTGGGAGCCGCATGGGGGACGCGTTGGGGGGACCCCGCGTTGACCACCAGGGGTTCTACACTTGCTGTTGGATGCAGGCTGGACCAGCTTCGCATACAACTTTCAAGCGATGGATCACGTCAGACCGACCCCGGGAGAGGGCAACATGACTAGGACTTTCGCACGCCACGCTCGAACGACCATGATGCTCGGCATGGTACTCGTAGGCTTGAACGCCTGCTCACGAGCGATTCACATCAAGGACCTGCTGGATCGGCCGCAGGAGTACGATGGCAAGACGGTACGTGTCAAAGGCACCGTGACGCAGAGTGTCGGCGTGCTCGGAACGGGCGCGTACGAGATTGATGATGGAACAGGAAGATCTACGTGATCGCCAGGGGTCAGGGTGTTCCTCGCCAAGGCGCGAAGACGAAAGCGGAGGGTCGCTTCGAGTCGGTGTTCAGTATCCTCGGTCGCACGATGGCGGCCATCGTGCTGAGCCCTTGAGGCGGCCGGCCATGACCCTCACCTTTGCAGGTCCGATGCTCGCTTTCACCATTGGCGCCGCGCTGATGGGGCAGCCGCTGAGTGCACAGCCGCAGTCGATACAGGACAAGATCAAAGTCCGCGAAGTGCCGGCGCCAGTGGCGGTGTCGACCGATTCATTGGGCGTGCGTCTCTCGGTGCGTGCGCTGTCCGATGGGCGTGTCCTGGTCAATGATGTTCAGCGATACCGCGTGCTGATGTACGACAAGTCGCTCAAACACTTCACGCCGGCGCTCGACTCATCCGGAACCAGCGGAACACTTGGCAGCTCGGGCATCAGCATTCCATCGGCGCATCTTATCGCGATGCCGGCCGACTCCACCATGTATCTCGATATTGCCTCGCGATCGCTACTGACCATCGATCCGACTGGAAAGGTTGCGCACGTCACGGCGCTGCCGCGTCCGCAGGACATCGTGACGCTGTCCGTCGGCTACATCTATGGCACGCCCACGCTCGATGCCAAAGGCCGCCTGGTGTATCAAGGCACGCCGCCCAATCAGAATAAGGCACTCATCGAGCTCAATCAGAAGATCATGATTGAGAAGTCGGCGACGGCACCAGGCGCCATTGACTCCGCGCCGATCGTGCGCGCCGACTTCGACACGCGCAAAATCGATACGATCGCGACCGTGAAGATCGTGCAGCAGTACGCATCGGTCGTGGCCTCTCGCGACGACCGCGGCAACTTTACGCAAAGGCTCACCGTCAATCCCACGCAAACGGCTGACGAGTGGGGCCTGCTGCCGGATGGAACGATCGCGATTCTCCGTTCGCATGACTATCACATGGAATGGGTGGATCCCGATGGCACGCGGAGGACATCCCCCAAGATGGCGTTCGACTGGAAGCGATTGACGGATGACGGCAAGCAACATGTCATCGATTCCATCAAGCCGATGCTTGAAAAGCAAATGGAGTCCATGAAGCCCCAAACGATGCAGACTCCCGATGGACCGCGACGACTGACCACCGAAATTGTTTTGGTGCCAGCCAAGGACCTGCCCGACTACGAGCCTGCTATTCAACCTGGCGCGATGAAGGTGGATCTTGAGGGCAATGTCTGGATCGTTCCGCGCACCGCCGTGCTGTCCGCCAACGGGGGATTGCGCTACGACGTGGTGAACAGGAAGGGAGAAATCATCGAACGGGTGATCCTTCCCAAGGGCCGCGCCATCGCCGCGTTCGAACCTGGTGGATGGGCCATTCTGACGAACACGCAAGGTACCCTGCCGAAGTTTTGGACGACGATTGAACGCGTGAAGATCAAGTAGAGGCGTGGGCCGCGAGCAGACAGACCACTCACCCTTATCACCGCTCGACCGTGCCTCGGCGATGGAGTATCGTTTGGCCATACTCGGCCGCGAGCCTGAGGCCGTGGGCATCGCGCGCGCCGCGGCGCGTGTGAATCTTCCGCTCGGCATCTGCTTTACGCTGGACAGCAGCACGTCGAGGCTGAAGTCTGGGCCGACGCTGCGCGAGGCTATCGAAGATACGGACCGCGAAGCCGGCGAGGCGAGGCCCGACTTCTACGGCATCAACTGCTCGCATCCGTTCGAATTTCAGCCGGCGCTCGAGCCGGGGAACTGGGTCGAACGTATTCGCATGCTTCGCCCCAACGCGTCCGCCATGGACAAGATCTCGTTGTGCAAGATCGGACATCTGGAGGAAGGTGATCCGCAGGAGCTGGGCAGGCTCATGGGCGAGCTTGGGCGGCGCTATCCGCACATCGATATCTGGGGAGGGTGCTGTGGTACGTGGGAGAAGCACCTCGGACAGATCGCACAGCAACTGAGACGGGCACGCGCCTAAACCGGCGCGCGACTGCCCTCTCGGGGTGAGACCAGAGGCAACCGAGAGGAAACGAAGCCCTCCCGCGCTCAGGGCAGTCGGTCACCGCGAAAGCGCCAGACGCTCGTGCAAAGGAAGAACCGATTGAAGCCGTAGACGTCGAACTGAATCGTACCGGTCAAGCTGTTGCCCTGCTTGGTAGCCTGCACGGTGAAAGCGTAGTCTCTGGTACAGACCGGGGGCAATTGACTTTTCCCGGGACAAATCAGCGGCATCGCGTTGCCACTCATCTGACCTGAGAACGGATCGATACTGAAAGTGAAACTGCCCGTCGCCACGCGTTCGCCACTGAACGAACCGTTGAAGCGGTGCGCCAGCGGAACGGCACCATTGAGACCCGCCGGATAGGTTGTCACGGTTGCGGCATTCGAGCGTGGGGTACTCGACAAATAGAGCCCCGGTGTGGGACGTTGTGGTCCCACCAGCGTATCGATGAGCGGCTCCTGCAATGCCCAGATGAAGCCGACTTCTGCGGGATTGGCGGTGACATCTGTTTGCATGAATGCCAGGTCCTGGCCCGGTCCGTAGCGACACTCCGGGCTCAATTCCGGGCTCGCGCTGGTACGACTCTGCAGCGCCACATCAACAAGGCGCCACGCCAACAGGCGTATCAATGGTGATGCGCACGGAGTCCCGACCGATCGGCCGACGCCCGTCACCCTGCACCATCGTCGCCGTCACGGTCGTGTGGCCGATGTTGCGGAACGTCCGAAGCAGCTCGGGTGCGGTTGTTTCCACACTGTCTGACGTGGCGCCGTGGAAGATCCATCGATACCGCACGCCGGTCGGCGGCGATTCTGCTGCCATGCTCAACCGAATGGTCGTATCTCATGTGCCACTCGCGCTCTGGGACCCTCCTGCGGCGGGTCTGAGGTCCAGGGGATGCGGCTGCACGGCGTTCTGCGTCCACGGTGTACGCGCGCACGACTCGCACTCCCACCAGTGTTGCAGTGTGTCGAGGAGCACGACGTCGGCGGTGTCGAGCTCGCCGAACTTGCTCATCAACTTCACGCGCGGCCACGCATCGGCATCGCCGAATGTCCCTGCGGCAACCTGCGGCCAGGTCTGCGCCATCAACCCATCCAGGAATCCGCCACCAACGGCGAGGCGCGGCGATGCCGGTAATGCGCATCAGCCGTCGTTGCCGCCCGTATCGCACGGTCGCTTGCTGCCAACCGCCGGGGCCATACGTCAACCGGACCGTGCGCTCCGCAGCGGTCGGGATGGCGACGTCCACCGAATTGCCCTCGGTACGCCACGCGATGCCGATCGTCGCGGTCGTACTGTCTTTGTCCGATTCCGTGTCGTACACCTGAACCGCTTGCGGGGCATTGCGGCTCAACAGCATCAACCCCTTGAGCCCGAGGAACTGGTCGCGGGCCATCTGCGCCGGTGTGTCCTCTCCGGCAACAAACTGCTCCCAATCAACTCCGAAGGCTCGAAAGAACTCCGGCACACGGAGTTCCAACCAGCCATTCCAACGGAACCCCATGCGCGCACTGAATAGCACGTCGCTGGCGAGTTGAAAGCGCTGTGCCAGCGGCCCTCCGGAACGTTGGTTGAGGAAATACCAGATCGACGTCATGCTGGGCGTCTTGTCGAGGACCGCCATACGCGAAGCGACGCCTTGCGGACCTCGCGCGCCGTACACGGTGAGTCCGTCGGAAAAGACCCACGCGTCAGTCTGCGGACGAAATCCCGTGTCGAAGTCGGGCGCGAGCAGCGTGGAGTCGATCCCAACCATCACGATCGTCGGCGATCGTTCCGCGCCCATGGCGCGTGAGGCGCGTGCGCTGATGAGCGGCGCGCCGATGGAACCAGTCGGTGTGATTGATGACATCCGCAGCGCGGACGCGGCAGGCAGTGCGACCGTCAGCGCGCTCGCGGTGCGGCGTACCGGGGGTAACAGCGTGACAGCTCTCGTCACGTCATCGTAGGCCACGGCAAACAGCGGCGTGGTGGTGGCAATGCTGGTGGGAATCGTCACCAGCACGGGCCCGGCCTGCGTTCCCCCGTTCGTGGTCAGCGAGAACGCATGCGAGCGAGCAGCGACGCCGGTGGGCAGCGCGATGTCGCTGGACGAGCGCACGGCAACCTCCACGCCGGTGGCGGTGCCGAACGCTCCCGGTGCGGCGACAACACGCAGGCCGTCCAACGGGAGTCCGGGCCGCGAAACCACCACCGTGCCACCACCACCACTGAGTGGCAGCGACGGCAGGGTCACCGCTATGACGCGCGCGGTGGCGCGAATGCGGACTGGTGTCAGCGCACCGACTGTCGCGATGACCACTTGCGGTCCTTCGATGGCTCCCAGTTGCCAGGTGCCGCCGATGGCGACGCCATTGCTGTTGGAGACCGCCGCGCCGGATGACAACACACCGCCACCCGAGTCCACCCTGAAGGCCACAGCAACACCGGACACCGGACGATTGGCGGCGTCAACCACCA